>JBBRVH010000004.1:0-62524 GCA_038246995.1 Sphingomonadales bacterium | reverse complement strand
ATCCTGCCGCCCCAGCCAATCTACGGCCTAAACGGCGACCGTTGCCGGGTCGTAATCGAACAGTCCCAAGTCATCTTCGCTGCGGTTGAGGCGCGGGGAGCCGCTTTGCAGGCGGTCGGCGCCAGCCGCGGATTCGGCCTGGATGAAGCGGACGCGCGGGAGGCGGGCACTAGCATAGCGCGCAAAGGCTTCTGCCCGGGTTGCTGCTGCCGCAAGGCAGCGGGCCAGGACGACGCCATCTTCGATTGCCATCGCGGCGCCTTGGCCCATGAAGGGCAGCATCGGGTGGGCGGCGTCGCCGAGCAAGGCGATCGGGCCAGCAAACAGCTTTTCGACCGGCGGGCGCAGGAACAATCCCCAACTGCCGACCATGCCGTCCGGGGCCGCATCGATCAGATCGGTGACATCGGGGACCCAACCGGTGAATTCGGCGGCCATTGCGGCGGCGGGCACCTGTTGCGACCAGCCTTCGCCGCGCCACGCGCCACTGCGGGTCAGGCCGACGCAATTGATCAGCGCGCCATTGCGCACCGGGTAGCGGACAAACGATCGATCCGGCCCGGCCCAGACCACCGAGCCGGGTTGCCTGGCCGCCGGCGGCGCCGCGGCGGCCGGCACCAGCAGGCGCCACGCGATATGGCCGGTGAAATCGGCACCGGCGTTGCCGAAAATGCCGGTGCGGAGGCGCGAGCGGGCGCCATCGGCGGCGATCACGATCGCGGCGTCGATCGGGTTCGTGTCGGCAAAGCAGAGCCGAGCGCCGGCTTCCATCGTTTCGATGGTCGTCAACTCTTGGCCAACGCCAATGGCGGCGCTGTCGTTGGTCGTCACCGCCGCCACCAGCAGCGCGTGGAGATCGGCACGGTGCAGCATGTAATAGGGGGCGCCATAGCGGTCGCGGACATCGCGGCGATCGATGACTTTCAGTTCGGCGCCCGTCAGGCCATCGCGGACAATCTGCTGCGGCGGTACCATCGCGGCCGCCGCCAGCGCCGGGCCAAGGCCAAGTGATTCCAATCCCTTGGTGGCATTGGGTGTGATCGAAATGCCGGCACCGACATCACCCAGTCGTGCCGCCTGTTCGTAAACCCGCGGCTGGAAGCCGGCACGTTGCAGCGCCAGCGCCGCTGTCAGCCCGCCGATCCCGGCGCCGATGATGGCGATCGGTGTGTCGCGATCGATGCTCACAGCCCAAGCGCGCCGGGGTTGATCAGGTTGTGGGGGTCGATTTCGGCCTTGATGGCGCGCACGAGCGCCATGGCGCCGGCGTCGCGGTCGCGCGCCCAAGGGTATGTGCGGCCGATTTGCAGATGCGCTGCGCCGGCGTTGTGGAAAATCTCGATCATTTCGGCGGCGACCTGTGCCACCAGCGCCGCTGCGGCCGGGTTGGCCGGGTGGCGCGGCAGGGCATCACCGGTACGGCGTTCGTGCGCCAGCAGCCGCGTATCGGGCCAGTAGAGCACGGGTTCATACAGCAGCCCGGCGCGGGCAACGCCGAAAAAGCTGGTGCCGATGGTCAGCCCGCAGGCGGCACAGGCGTCGGCATGACGGATGATAAGCGCCTGCATCGCCGAGTCGACAGCGCTTGCCGCCGACCAGGGCAGGATGCCGTGCAGCGGCAGCAGGCGATTGCCATCGGGGGCGAGCACCGGCAGCGGCGCGAAGGGCATGGCGCGGGTAACGGTCGGCACGGTCGCCGGCAGTTCGACTGAGCCGATGCCGCACAGGCGGCGGATACGGGCGAGGCGGTAGCGCAGTTCGCGCGCATCATCGGCTTCGGTGATGACGTGGAATTGATAGCCTTCGCGGCCGAGAAAGCGCCGCCCGGCGCGGGCGACGGCTGCCATGCGCACCAACCCGGCGAGCAGCGAACCCTGGGCGCGGCCGATGGCGAGGAGCGATTGCAAATCCTGGGCAAAGCCGCCGCTACCGCCGCTGAATTGCCGCGTTACCGCCGGGTCCATCGCAAAGGCTTCGCTGGCGAGGCCGGCGCGGACCACGGCGTGCATCGCGGCGGCGAGGCTGGCGAAATCGGCGAAAAGGAAGGAAACGCCGCCCACCGCTGTCGGCCGCGGCTCGAGCGGCAGGGTGATCCGCGCCTTGATGCCGAGCACGCCGCAATCATTGGCGAAAATGCCGGTCAGATCGGGGCCGTACTGGCGGGTGAAGGGCGTGTGGCCGGGCTGGCCGCCGCTGCCGGTGCGCACGGTCCGGCCATCTGCGGCGATGATGTCGAAGGCCAGCACATTGTCGCCCGAGGTGCCGGCGCGCGCGGTACCGAAGGTGGCGGTGCCCTGGCTCAACGAGCCTCCAATCGTCGCCGTCCAGCCCGAGAATGGCCCCCAGAACGGCGTGCGCAGCCCGTATGGTGCCAGCGCGGCATCGAGCGCCGCCCAGGTACAGCCGGCTTCGACGGTCACGAACAGGTCCGTGGGGTTGATCGTTTCGATCCGGGTCAGCGCACTGGTATCGACGACCAGCGAACGCGCCCGGTCGGGCAGCGCGCCCGAAGTGTACGACATGCCGCCGCCGCGCGGGAACAGCGCTACCCCGGCGCGCGTCGCCAGCGCCACCCCGGCGGACAGCGCGGCGATAGTGTGGGGGCGGAACACCGCCAGCGGTGTGGTGCTGGCCGCGGCGATATCCTGCGCATGATAGTCGCGATCATCGGCGCCGGTCAGCACATCGGCGACAAGCGCGGCAAGCGTGCCGAGCAGCGTGTCGTCCTCGCTGTGCAGGGATTGGCTGGCCATGGCCGATACTGGCGTGGCCAGGGCTGGCTGGCAAATCCAAGCCGGAACCGCCGCCATGCACGCGGCGCATGGCAGGACGCCTATGTGTGACTGGCATTGATTGCAGCAATGCGGCAGGCTTGGAGTCGATGCAGCCAACCTCGCAACGTTTTGCCTTCCGGTCCGATGCCTATGCCTGGGGCGTGGTGGCGCTTTTGTGCGTCGGCGGCATCATCTCGATGCTCGATCGCCAGGTGATGATCTTGCTCATCGATCCGATCAAGCGCGACCTGGGCATCAGCGATACCGGCATCAGTGTGCTGCAAGGCTTTGCTGTAGCGGTATTCTATGGTGTTCTGGCGGTGCCGCTCGGCCGGCTTGCCGATACCGGAAATCGGCGCGGCATCATCGCCGGCGGCGCGCTGCTGTTCGCGCTGGCGACGATCGCCGGAGGCTTTGCGCTGACGTTTGGCGCCTTGTTCGCGGCGCGGCTGTGTGTTGGCATCGGCGAAGCGACGCTTACGCCTGCCGGATCGTCATTGATCGGCGATTATCTGCCACCCGAAAAGGTCGGGCGCGCCATGGGGTTGTTCGTGGGTTCGGGCTTTGCCGGATCGGGGCTGTCGCTGGTCATCCTCGGAGCGTTGATCGCGTGGTTGGCGGCGCATCCCCTGGTGCAGTTTCCGATCATCGGCCGGCCGGCGGATTGGCAGGTGGTATTCATCGTCGCGGGCCTCCCCGGCCTGGTGTTCGCGGCGGTCATGCTGGGCCTGCGCGAACCGCCACGCGGTGACGGCGTCGCGCTTGCCGGCAGCGAGGAGGCGTTGCTGCGCAGCAGCGGGCCAGACAGCGCCAGCCTGCGAGAAGTTTTCGCCTTTGTCCGGCAACACGCGCGGTTGCTGGTGCCGGTGTTCCTGGGGCTGCCGTTGCTCGCCGCCGGGCAATTCGGGCTGAATGTCTGGACGCCGGCTTTTTTCATGCGCACCTATGGCTGGACACCGGCCGAAATCGGCCCGGTATTCGGCGTCATGGTCGGCGTGCTCAGCACCGGCGGCGTCGTCATCGGCGGCTGGCTGGCCGATCGGGCGCGGGCGGCGGGGCGGGTCGATGCCAATTTGTTCGTCGCAATGGCGGCGGCATTGGTGGCGGTGCCATTCGTGATGGCATTCCCGCTGGCTGGCGACGCGCGGCTGTCGCTGCTCCTGCTCGGGCCGGTATTGTTCTTTGGTGCCATGCCGTTCGGTGCCGGGCCGGCGGCGATTCCGGTGCTGGCGCCCAACCGCATGCGCGCGCAACTGATGGCGGTGTATCTGTTGTTCGGCAATCTGATCGGCGCGGGGCTTGGGCCGTGGATGATCGCGGCGTTCACCGACAGCGTGCTGGGCGACCCACAGGCAATCCGTTATTCGATCGCGCTCGTCGGGTCGTGCGTCATCCTCGCGGGTGCGGGCATCGTCGGGTTGGGCGCGCGAGCCTTGCGCGGGCAGGAAAAGGCAGGTTGATGCTCAGAACCTTGCTGCAGGCACCCGGCATCTTGCGGGTGCCTGGGGTGTTCGACGGGTTGAGCGCCCTGCTCGCCGAGCAGGCCGGTTTGCCGGCGGTTTTCCTGTCGGGGGCGTCGCTGTCCTATGCGCGGCTGGGGCGCGCCGATGCCGGGCTGGTGACGGCAACCGAGCTTGCCGATGCCTGTGCGCGGATCGCCGATCGGGTGGGCATTCCCATCCTCGTCGATGGCGACAGCGGCTATGGCAATGCCGTCAATCTGCAGCGCACCATCGCTTTGCTCGAACGGGCCGGGGCGAGCGCGGTGCAGATCGAGGACCAGGTGACGTTGAAGCCGATGGCGGCGCTGCTGTCACGGCCGCTGGTGACGGTGGCGGAAATGCTGGGGCGGTTGCGCGCGGCACAGGATGCCCGGCGATCGGAAGCACTGCTGATTTCGGCGCGCACCGATGCCCAGCCGAGCGTGGACTTTGCCGAAACGCTGGATCGCTGCCACGCCTATGTCGAGGCGGGGTGCGACCTTTTGCTGGCAGAAGGCCTGTCGAGCGTGGCGCAGGCCGAGGCATTGGCGGCGGCGTTCGGGCACCGTGTGCCGCTCATCCACAATCTGCTCGAAGGCGGGGTGTCGCCGTTCCGCAGCGCCGATGAACTGCTGCCTTTAGGGTTCAAGGTCGCGCTTTTCGCCGGCGCCGCGGTGCAATCGGCAGCGCATGGCATGGCGGCGACCTTTGCCGACGTCGCGGCGAGCGGTTCCACCCGGGTTCGGCACGAGGCAATGCTGGTAGCGCCGGAGATGGCGAAACTGGTCGGCGCGCCGGAACTGGCGGCAGCAGCGAAGGAGTGGGGCTAGGCCCCTCTTTCCCGCCTGCGAGAGCGGGGAGACCTAAAGGTCCGCCGCCACCAGATCCGCCGCCTTTTCCCCGATCATGATCGCCGCGGCATTGGTATTTCCCGAAATCGGCGTCGGGATGATCGACGCATCGGCAACGCGCAGCCCGGCCAGCCCGCGCACCCGCAGCCGGTCATCGACCACGCCGTGCGGCCCCATCGCGCAGGTGCCGACCGGGTGATAGCCAAGGAAGGTCGTCGCCTTCAGATGCGCCTCCCAATCGGCATCGCTGGTACAGGCAGGGCCTGGCAGGCGTTCGCCGGTGATAGCGGCGGCGACAGGGGCTTGTGCCATGATATCCCGCACGATCCGGCAGGCCTTGATCAGCCGGTCGACATCATCGGGGTGGCCGAGCAGTTGGTGATCGATCACCGGCGGATCGCGCGGATCGGCCGAGCGCAGCGTCAACCGGCCGCGCGCCTTGGGATAATTGAGCGCCGCCACCACCGTCACCGCCGGCCGACAATAGGGCACGACGCCTTCGGGCGAAAAGGCAAAGGCGAAGGGACCGAACATCAGCTGGATATCGGGGGAGACGACATCGGGCGATGAACGCAGGAAGGCAACCGCGTGCGGATAAGGGCTCGTCGCCGGCCCGCGCCTGGTCGCCAGCCAACGCAGCAGCGCCAACGCCATGCGCGGGCCGTTGGCATCCATGTTGTAGGTATGCTGGTCGACATCCCAGCTCAGGTTGGCGTTGGGGTGTTCGGCGAGGTTGCTGCCGACCCCCGGGGCATCGAGCCTGACCGCGATACCGTGCCGCGCCAGTTCCGCACCCGGACCGATGCCCGACAGCATCAGCAGTTTCGGGCTGGCGAGCGCGCCTGCCGACAGGATTATCTCACCGCCGCTCGCCGTCTGCGCCTGGCCTTTCTGCGTCCATGCGACTCCGGTGGCGCGGCCTTCGTCAATCAGGATGCGTTCAACCAGTGCGCCAGTGACAATCTTCAGATTGGGCCGCTGTGCCGCCGTGCCGAGATAGGCGCGCGCCGCGCTGTGCCGGGCGCCGTGCTTCTGGGTGACCTGGGGTGCCGATGCGCCCTCCTGGCTTTCGCCATTGTAATCGGGGTTGGCTGGCAGGCCGGCGGCGACCGCAGCCTTGATGAACGCATCGCCGAGCGGATGGGTGGTGCGCAGCGGCCCGACGTTCAACGGCCCCAGCGCGCCGCGCCACTGGCCGCTGATCGGGCTGGTCTCCATCCGGCGGAAATAGGGCAGCACATCGTCATAACCCCAGCCGGCGTTGCCCGCCGCTGCCCAGCCATCGAAATCGGCGCGTGCACCGCGTACGTGCAGCATGCCGTTGATCGACGACGACCCGCCGAGCACCTTGCCGGCCGGCCACAGATCGACCTTGCCGCCGCGCGAGGCATCGGGTTGCGCCAGATGCGCCCAATCAACCCGCGGGTTGCCGATCAGGCGGACGATGCCGGCGGGGATGTGGATCGCCGGGTCGCGGTCACGCCCGCCGGCTTCGAGCAGCAGGATGCGCCGGCGCGGGTCCTCGCTCAGCCGCGCCGCCAGCGCGCAACCGGCGGAACCGGCGCCGATGATGATGACGTCATACTGGTCGGGCATCATGTGGCAAACCTTCGGTTTGGCGGCACCGGCCCGGTGCCGGTTCAGCGCCGCTGAACAGACAATCAGGCCGAGGGGCTGGCGGTTTGCAGCTTCTGGAATGTCGCATATTCGTTGACATCGTCGCGGCGCTGCGCTGCCCAGCTGGTCGCGAAACCGCGCGGGTAGCGGCTGTCGTCATCGCGGCGGCCATCGGCGGACCAGAGCAGCGGAAACAGGTCGCCCCCCGGCGCCTCGCCCTCGATCATCTCATCGAAGCTCACCCCGGCGATATTGAGGCAATCGGGCCGCGGCGACCAGCGCACATCATCGCCGAACACCCGCACCGACAGCGCAATGCGCCAGTCATCGGTCGGGTTGCCATGCGAATAATGCAGCGCGCGCGGGTGGACGACAAGCATGTCACCCACCGCCATGTCCCAGGTCAGGAAGCGCCCGGCATAGGCCGGATCATGGCGCAGCGCCTCGCCATCGGGGTGCGAAACGCGGTCGTCGGGACGGATCATCTTGCGGGCGTTGGGGCTGAACAGCCAATAGCGTTGATCATTGTCCTGGGTGCGCGCGATGACTTCCAGGCTGTTGGCCCTGGTGATCGGCGTGAGCGGGATCCACAGTGATGGTACCATGGTGGTTTCCGGCGTCACCGGCCAGCCCATGCGATCATTGTGCCAGATCGTCTTGTCGGTCGATTGCGGTTTCTTGGCGAAGATTTCATCGAAGAAAAATCGTGCCGTCGTCGATCCGAGCGTCAGGCCGGCGGCTTCGCCCAAGGGGCTGTCGAACACGAAACGCCGAAATTCGGGAATGGTGCGCGCCATGTAGCGGCCAGGGTTGTTGGGCAGCAGGCCGAAATCCTGCTTGTCGATGAGCAGGCGCCGCGCCGGGTCGGCCATTGCGGTCAGCCATTCCGGATCGAAGACATTGCGCAGGCAAACGACGCCGTCGCGGGCATAGGTGGCGCTGTCGTCGGCGCTGATCGGGCGGAGCGGGCGGCGGTTGAGCGGCATGGCGTTGTCCTCTGGCTGGCGGCACGCGCACCATCACCGGGCACCGCCATAGATACAAATCAATCCCCGGGCGTTTCCCATGCGCGAAATGCATCGCCGGCGCAGGCAGCGCGCACTTCGGCAACGAACATGTCCACCACCGGCCGCGGCGGCATCGAGCGCCGGGTGATGAGGCCGGCCTTGCGAACCACCGGGCAGCCCGGGGCATCGATGCGCCGAACCTCGCCGCGCCGGGTGCGGCGCTGGATGACATGTTCGGGCAGGATGCCGATGAAACCGCCATTGGCGATGAGCGAGCGGATGAGGTTGAGCGAATTGGTGCGCACCACGAATTCCGGCGTGGCCAGGCCATCGGCGGAAAAATAATGATCGAGAAAATCGCGCATGTGCGGCTGGTCGACAACCGCCCAGCGCTGTTCGAGCAGCAGTTGCTTGTCGATGCCGCGCTTGGCGATGAGCGGGTGGCCGGCGCCGGCATAGACATAGGCATGAAGATCGAGCATCGGTTCGACGCTCAGGTCATCGGGCAGGACCATATTAGAAAGATTGGAAAAAATGACGTCGAGTCGGCCATCGCGCAAGGCTTCGACCAGTTCTTCGAGGAACCCTTGCGTGACCGTCAGCGCGACTTCGCGACCGGCGGAACAGACCGCAGCGACAGCGCGATCGACGATATGGTCGGCAAACATCGCCGCCATGCCGATGGCAAGTTCGCCGCGGGCGCCGGCGGCCACGGCGCGGACTTCGGCGCGGGCGCGAACGGCCTCGTTGAGCATCAGGCGCGCATAGCGATAAAGGGCATCGCCCGCCGGCGTCGGCACCATGCCGCGCGGGCGCCGCTCGAGAAGCACGGCGCCGACAAGTTCCTCGAGGTTCTTGATGCTCCGGGTGAGCGCCGGTTGGCTGATGAACACCTTTTCGGCGGCCTTGGACAGGTTGCCGGCTTCGACGACAGCAGCAAAGTGGCGGAGGTGGCGCAATTCCATGTCGCGATGCTATGCCGTTGCCATGCGCTGCGTCTATGGCGAATGTCGAAATTTCGAATTGCCATGCATGGCGCGGCCCGGCAGTCTGCGATCATGACAGCATCCGCACCTTCGGCCGCCATTGGTATCGAAATCGACGGGCCGGGCCGCGCCTATTTCCAGGATGTGGTCACCGACAATATCATCGATGCCTTCATGGAACTCGCTGCCGAAGTGTGGACGATCCGAGATCGTCAGCATGTGCTCGAAACCGTGCTGGCGGGGCAGGGTATCGATGCCGCCGCGCTGATCGAGGCGCATTGCCCGGGTGCGGACGAGCTGGCCGCCCGCAAGGCGCTGCGCGAAGCCTTTGTGGCGCGGCTGCTCGCCGGCTTCCTGCGCCGCAGCGATACCATGGAGAACGTCAAATGAGCGATGCCGGACTTGCGCGTGGCCAGTTGGGCGTGCTGCCGCGCCCGGTGCGGCTTGCCGATGAATCCTATCTGGAATTTCTCGAATCCTTTCGCGACGTGCTGCTGACGCAGATGTTTCCGGCGATGGCGGCGGCGGGTCATGCGCGGTTGGCGGCGGCGGGCCTGCCGCTCGATGACGATGCGCTGCCGCTGCCGGTCATCCAGGCCGAGTTCGGCAAGGCGCCGATCGTGCCGACCTGGCAGCGCTTCATGCGCAGCCAGCAGGAAATGATGTGGCGCCGCACGCGCGCCAGCTTTGCAACCACGGCGCCGGCGCAACTCGATTGGCTGGCTGCGGCGGAAAGCGCCGGGCCGGGCCGGCTGGTCGTCGACCCCGATTTTGTCGTGCCCGATTATGCCCGCCGCGAAATCCATCTCCAGCCCGGCGGCTATACCGATGATCCCATCGGCGGCATCGTCTATCATTATGGCACCAAGGTGTTTTACCAGGGCGGCAACGATCAGGACGAGCTGCACGCCGAACTGGCTGGCCTGACCACCCCGCCGGTGGATGGCCGGGTGGCGACGGTGCTCGATCTCGGCTGTTCGGTGGGCCAGGCGACGATCAAGCTCAAGAAACGCTTTGCCGATGCCGAGATCTGGGGGCTCGATGTCGGGCTGCCGATGGTGCGCTATGCCCATGCCCGGGCGGCCGAGCAGCAGGTGTCGTTGAATTTCATCCAGGCACTCGCCGAGGACATGCCGTTCGAAACCGGCAAGTTCGATATCGTCTTTGCCTATATCCTGTTCCACGAGTTGCCGATCGCGATCATCCCGCGCGTGCTGGCGGAGGCGCTTCGCGTACTGCGGCCGGGCGGGCAGTTCGTGATCTTCGAATTTCCCAGCGCCAGCCAGCATCTGCCGCCGGCGCATCGCTTCATGATCGATTATGACAGCCGCGACAATTGCGAGCCTTATTCGCCCGATTTCGTCCATGCCGATTTCCGCGGGCTTCTGGCGGCGGCCGGCTTCAGCGTCGCCGATGGCCCGCCGAGCCGCAACAGCTTCCTGCAATCGATCGTGGCGACGCGGCCATGAACAATCTTGTCGCTGTTGCCGATACCAGCCTGCATGTGGTGCGGCGCGGGCAGGGGCCGCCGCTGTTGCTGCTTGTCGGGCTGGGCGGGCGGGCGGATTTCTGGTCCGGCACCATCGACCATTTCGCCGATCGCTTCGATTGCATTTCCTTCGACCATCGCAAATGCGGCGACAGCCTGCCGTCGGACATCCGCACCACCGTCGCGGTCATGGCCGCCGATGCGCTGGCGCTGATGGATCGGCTGGGCATCGAGCGTGCCGACATCATCGGCCATTCGCTGGGCGGTGCCATTGCCCAGCATATTGCCGTGCATGCGCCCGAACGGGTCAACCGCCTCGTGCTGTCGGCGAGCTGGGCCGGGCCGCATCCGGCGTTCCTCGCGCTGTTCGACTTGCGCAAGCAGGTGCTGCAAGCCTGCGGCCCGGCGGCGTACATGTTGCAGGGCAATCTGCTCGGCAATCCCGGCTGGTGGGCGATGGATCATCACGCCGCCATGCAGGCCGGGATCGCGGCGCGGTTGGCGAGCTTTGCCGGCGTGGAAACCGAAATGGAGCGCATGGACGCGGTGACGGGGCATGACCTGCGCGACCGGGTCGGCGAAATCCGTGCCGAAACGCTGGTGCTCTGTGCGCGTGACGATGCGATCACACCCCTGCCGCTGTCGGAAGAACTGGCGGCGCTGATCCCCGGCGCCAGGATCGAGATCATGCCCGCCGGCAATCATTTCGCGCCGGTGACGGTGCCCGATGATTATCGCGCCCGGTTGGCGGCATTCCTGTGAGCGAAGCCCCGAATTTCGGCCGCTGGTCGGCGGTGATCGGCCCCGATGAAGCGCCGTCCTGGTGGCAACCCTTGCCGTCGCGCGGGCATGTCAGCGTCGCGCTGTCCCCCGAAAACACACCTTATGACGGCTTTTCATCGGGTGTGCAGGTGTTGCCGCCAGGGTGCAGCGTTCGCGAACATGGCCACCAGCGCAATCATGAGTTGCTGTTCATCCACGCCGGGACCGGCACCGTCACGATCGAGGATGAAACCCATGATCTGAAGCCCGGCAGCATCGTGCTGTTCGGCCGTCATGCCCGGCATTTCCTCGCCAACACCGGCGCTACCGACATGCACATTTTCTGGGTGTTCATGCCGCCGGGGCTGGAGGACTGGTTCGCCGCCATCGGTCGCCCGCGAACGGCAGGGGAGGCGATGCCGGAGGCGTTCGCCCGGCGCGAAGATGTCGGCGATGTGCAGGCGAAACTGCGCTTCGTGGCGCCGAAACCGCGCTGAATGCTGGTCATTACCGCAGCCGAGGTCGAGGCCCTGTTGCCGATGCCGCGCGCGATTTCGGCGATGCGCGATGCCATGATGCAGGTTTCGGCGGGGCGCACCGTGCTGCCGCTGCGCCAGTTCATGGCGATCCCGGACGCGCCCGGCAAATTGGCGGTGATGCCCGGCTATCTCGCCGATCCGCCGCTGTTCGGCGTCAAGACCGTCGCCAAATACCGGCACCCGCCGGGCAGTCCGCATGGCAGCCATGTCGGGGTGATGCAACTGTTCGATGCCACGACGGGCCTGTTGCTGGCGATCATCGAGGGCGGCAGTCTGACCGCGATCCGCACGGCGGCGGCATCGGCGTTGGCGACCGACGTGCTGGCGCGCCCCGAAGCGAGCCGGCTGGCGATTCTGGGCACCGGCGAACAGGCGCGCCGCCATGTCATCGCGATGGCGGCGGTGCGACCGATAACCGAAGTGCGCGTCTGGGGGCGGTCATTGGCCATCGCCCGGGCCTTTGCCGAAGCGCTGGACCTGCCGGCGCGGGCCTGTGCCGATGTTGCCGAAGCGGTTGCCGATGCCGATATCATCTGCACGACAACACCGGCGGTCGATCCGATCCTGTTCGGCGCGATGGTTGCACCCGGAACGCATGTCAATCTTGTCGGATCGGCCATCGCCGAAACGGCAGAGGCCGACGAAGCGCTTGTGGTGCAATCGGAATTCACCGTCGATTATCGCGTTGCTGCCTTGGCGCAGGCGGGTGAATTGCGCCGCGCCATCGCAGCCGGGCTGGTCATGCCCGACCATATCCGCGGTGAAATCGGCGAGGTGTTGCTCGGCACCGCGCCCGGGCGCAGCAGTGCCGCCGCGATCACCGTCTACAAATCGCTCGGGGTGACGGCGCAGGATCTGGCGGCGGGCGCGGTCGTACTCGCGGCGGCGCGTGCCGGCGGATCGGGGCGCGACATTGCGCTCGCTTGAGGGGGATGACCGGCGCCGGGCGGCATGGTAGCAAGCCTGCGTCCGGGCCTTTCCGGTACGACCCGGTCTCAGGAGATCATCATGCGCGCTGCCCTGCTTCTCGTCCTGGCGCTTGCCGCCGTTCCCGCCACTGCCCAGACCGCCGCGCCGGCGGTGGCCGAAGCGCCGGCCGGCTATTCGTCCACCAGCACGCCGATCGGCACGCTGCTCGACGACGCCGCTGCCAAGGCCGTGCTCGACAAGATTGTCCCGGGCCTCACGACCAACCCGCAGATCGACATGGCGCGCGGCATGACGCTGAAGGACATCCAGTCCTATGCGGCCGAACAGTTGACCGACGATGTGCTCAAGAAGATCGACGTCGATCTGGCGACGCTCGCCAAGAAGTAACCGTCGCGCCGGGCGTTCATGCGCCCGGCGTCACCAGGCAATCGCGGTTGATCTGGCTGACCCGCGTCACGCCGGTCAGCGCCATCGCGACTCGCATTTCGGCTTCGATAATCCGCAGCACATGCGCCACGCCGGCCTCGCCGGCCGCCGCCAGCGCATAGGCCCAGGCCCGCCCCAGCAGCACGCCATCGGCACCCAGCGCCAGCAACCGCACGACATCGAGCCCCGAGCGGACCCCGCCATCGGCGAGGATGACGGTGCGTCCGGCAACGGCATCGGCAATCACCGGCAGCGCCCGTGCCGTCGACAGCACGCCATCGAGTTGCCGCCCGCCATGGTTCGACACGATGATGCCATCGGCGCCCATGGCGACCGCCTCTACCGCATCGACCGGATCGAGCAGGCCTTTGAGGATCAGCGGCCCGCGCCATTCCGAGCGGATGAAATCGAGATCGCGCCAGTCGATCGACGGATCGAAATTGCCGCGCATCCACGCGAAGAAATCCTCGATCCCCGACCGGTTGCCGAGCACCGGCGCGATATTGCCCAGGCTGTGCGGGCGGCCACGCACGCCCACATCGATCGCCCAGCGCGGGTGGCAAGCGCCCTGCCAGCCGCGCCGCAGTTTGCCCGACAGGCCGGGCGCACCGGCCAGGCCCGAATGATAATCGCGATACCGGGTGCCGGGCACCGGCATGTCGACGGTGAAGATCAGGGTCGAACAACCCGCCGCTACAGCGCGGGCCATCAGGTCGCGCATGAAGCCGCGGTCGCGGATCATGTAGAGCTGGAACCAGAAGGGCCTGGTGGTACCGCGCTGCACCTCTTCGATGGCGCAGGCAGCGACGGTGGAGAGCGTGAAGGGCACCCCGGCGGCTTCGGCCGCGCGCGCGGCCTGGACTTCACCGCGCCGCGCCATCAACCCGGCGAGCCCGATCGGCGCCAGCGCGACGGGGAGCGCGAGGCGTTGGCCGAACAATGCCGTCGACAGGTCGATATCGGCAACGTTGCGCAGCACGCGCTGGCGCAGGGCCACAGTGGCAAGATCGGTCAGGTTGCGGCCCAGCGTCACTTCGGCAAAGGCGCCGCCATCGAGGTAATCGAACAGGAAACGCGGCAGTCGCCGCCGCGCCAGTTCGCGATAATCAAGCGCCGAGGCTACGATCATGGCACGGGCGTAGCGCATGCCGGGCAGCAAACGCCACCCCCTGTTCTTCGGACCAGTTGCGCCGGCGGGTCGCCCCGCCGAAACTCCGGCGAATTGCACGGGAGAGACGGATGGACAGGCTGGCAGGCAAGGTGGCGATCGTGCTTGGCGCGGCGGGCGCCGGCAACATGGGGCAAGTCATTGCCCGGCGCTTTCGCGAGGAAGGCGCCGAGGTGATGGTCGCCGGCCGCAAGGGCGAGGAATTGCAGCGCTTTGCCGACGAGATCGGTGCCGGCTGGGCCTTGTGCGACATCACGCGGCCGGCCGACTTGCAGGCGTTGGTCGCCGCCACCGTGGAACGGTTCGGCAGCGTGTCTGTTGCCGTCAACGCCACCGGCTGGGGCTTGATGAAGCCGTTCCTCGAAACCACCAGCGACGAGCTGGCAGCGATGACGGCGTTGCAGTTCGCCGGACCGTTCCAGTTTGCGCAGGCGGTGATCCCGGCGATGACCGGCGGCGGCTCGATCATCCAGATCAGCTCGGCCACCGCCACGATCATGCTCAATGATCACGCCGCCTATATGGGCAGCAAGGCCGGGTTCGACCATGTCATCCGCTGCATCGCCAATGAATTCGGTGGCGCCGGCATTCGTGCCAATTCGATCTCCCCGGGGCTGACCGACACGCCGATGAACGCCGCTGCCAGGCAGGTGCCCGGGCTGTTCGATGCCTTTGTCGATGCCTATCCCCTCGGCCGCATCGGCACGTCGGACGATGTTGCGGCGGCAGCGGTGTTCCTCGCCAGTGACGAATGTTTCATGACGGGGGCGAATTTGCAGGTGAATGGCGGGCTGACGCTGCGCCGCAACCCCAATGCGGCGGAGATTGCGGCATCGGTGGGCAAGGCGATGGCGGCGCTTGGGTAAGGGGAGGGGGCGCGGGTCGGTTCCGTCCAACGGCAACAGGCGCTAAACCCCCATCATCCCCGCCGTCGATGCCCCGTCGATGCCATATTCCGACCCTGAAATGAAGGCCGCTTCGTCGCTGGCGAGGAACGCTACCAGCGCTGCGACTTCCGACACCTGCGCCATGCGGCGCAGCGGCGCCATGCCTTCGAACTGGGCGCGCGCCGCCGCCGGGTCGGGGGCGCGGTCGATGACAGCCTTGATCATCTCGGTTTCGACGACACCGGGATGGATGGTGTTGCAGCGGATGCGCGTCCCGGCGTTGGCGCAATGCAGCGCCACCGATTTGCCGAGCGCGATCAGCGCGGCCTTGGTCGTTGAATAGGCGATGTAATTGGCCATCGGGCGATAGGCGTTCATCGATGAATTTATGATGATCGAGCCTGTCGCGCCGCCGGGGTTGGCGCGCATCGCCGCCACTGCGGCCTTGGCGGTCAGCATCACGCCGGTCAGGTTGACCGCGAGCAGCGCTTCCCAGGCTGCGACGCTGATGCTTTCGACGCTGCCGTCGCCGGTTTCCATGCCGGCATTGGCAAAGGCGATATCGAGCCGGCCGTGGCGCCGGGCGATTTCGGCCATCACTTCGGTCCAGCCCGGCGCATCCTCGACACGGTGGGCGATGAAATGCGCCCCGGTTTCGGCGGTCAGAACGGCCGCAGCGGCAGCATTGGAGCCGGTGAACACCACCTGCGCGCCATCGGCGACCAGCCGCCGCAGCGTGCCGGCGCCGATGCCCGAGGTGCCGCCGGTGATCAGCGCAACCTTGCCTGCCAGTTTCTGTGTCATGCCTGCCTTCTTCGCTATCGTGTCACCATGCCGCAAGCGGGCCGCACGCGAACCTGTGCTTTGTCCAAGGTGACGGCATGGCCGTGACGCGTCATGGTGCCCGCAACCTGACAGGAGCCCCGACCATGGCCGATATCGACCCGCAATTACCGCCCGGCGCGGCGCGTTCGCCCGGTATCAGCTGGACCGACCTCATGATGACCGATGCGCGGCCGGTGCCGGCGTTCCTGCTGCACGAGAGTTACCAGTATCGCGGCTCCGAACCCCTGGCGACGACGCGCTACACCAGCGCCGAATTCGCCGCGCTCGAAGCCGAAAAGATGTGGCCCAATGTCTGGCAGTTCGCGGCGCGCGAGGAGGATCTGCCCGAAGTCGGCGATTATATCGTCTATGAAAACGCCGGGCGTTCCTATCTCGTCTCGCGCCAGGCGGATGGCTATGTGCGGGCGTTTCATAATGTCTGCCTGCATCGCGGCCGCAAATTGCGCACCGAGGATGGCAATGCCGACGTCTTCACCTGCCCGTTTCATGGCTTTTCATGGGAAAAATCCGGCGCGCTGCATGAAATCCCCTGCCGTTGGGATTTCCCGCACCTGAAAGACGACCGGATGGCGCTGCCCGAGGCCGAAGTCGGGCGCTGGGGCGGGTATATCTTCCTGCGCGAAAACCCCGGTGGGCCGTCGCTCGAAGAGTATCTGGCGCCGCTGCCGGACCATTTCAGCCGCTGGAAGCATGAACAATGCACCACCGCGGTCTGGGTCGGCAAGGTCGTGCCGGCCAATTGGAAGGTGGTGATGGAGGCTTTCATGGAAAGCTGGCACACGCTCGTCACCCATCCGCAGATCCTGCCCTTCACTGGCGACGAAAACGCCAGCTACTGGACCTGGGGCGACAATGTGAACGTCAATCTCGTGCCCTTTGCCGTGGTGTCGCCGCATGTCGATGCGACCGACAAGCCGCAGCAATGGATCGTCGACCAGTTCATCAAGTTCAACGGGCGATCGGCGGACAGTTACGAGGAAGGCGGCGATGCCTTTGCCGTGACGGTGCCCGAGGGGATGACGGCGCGCCACGCGCTGGGGCAGGCGATGCGCGAAAATTATTCGACGCTGTTCGGCCATGACCATAGTGATGCGACCGATGCCGAGCTGCTCGACGCGCTGGTCTACAACGTCTTTCCGAACTTCGCGCCCTGGGGCGGGTTCATGCCCAATATCGTCTATCGTTTCCGCCCGGGCGCCGATGTCGACCATTGCCTGATGGAGGTGCGGGTGCTGACCCGCGTGCCGCCCGGCCTGCCGATCCCGCGCGGCGTGCCGCTGCACATGCTGGGCCCAGACCAGCCGTGGACCGATGCGCCGGAATTGAGCACGCTGGCGTCGGTGTTCGAACAGGACATGGGCAATCTGCCGTTCGTGCAGGACGGGTTGAAGGCATCGAAAACGGGGGTGATCAACCTGGGGGATTATCAGGAGATCCGCATCCGGCATTTCCACCAGACGCTGGACAAATATCTGGGCTGAAGCACCTCTCCCCTTGCGGGAGAGGTCGAGAGACGCCGAAGGCGGCCCGGGTGAGGGGTTGATCTGGCTACCCCTCACCCGGCTCGCTGCGCGAGTCCGACCTCTCCCGCAAGGGGAGAGGTGATTTAAAACTGCACGCGCTTCGTGTAGCCACCATCGACCACAACATTCGTGCCCGTCGTGAACCCGGACGCCGGGCTGGCGAGGAACACCAGGGTCTTCGCCACATCCTGCGCCACCCCGAAACGCCCGAGCACCATCTGCGCCTGCGTTGCGTTGAAGAAATCGGGCATGTGCTGCTTGATGCCATCCCAGTTGCCGCCTTCGAAGAAAATCGGCCCCGGCGACACGGTGTTGACGCGGATACCCTTGAGCCCCCAGGCCTGGCCCAATTGCTTGGCATAGGTGAGCAGCGCTGCCTTCATGGCGTTGAAGGCCTGCGGCATGATGAAGGTTTCGGTGGCCGCCGTGCTCGCCATGAACACCACCGAGCCGGCGCCCGAGGCGGTGAGCGCGGGCTCCAGGGCCTCGCAGCCTTTCACCGCGCCCATCACGTCATATTTGAAAGCCGCGTCCCAATCGCCGGTCAGTTGCGCCCCCGATGACGAGGCGCCCGGGATGAAGATGTCGCATCCGCCGAGCGTATCGGCAGCGCGGGTCAGCCAGCCGGGGTAAGCATCGAAGTCATCGAGGTCGAAGGCCTCGCCGAACACCTTGCCGCCGTGCTGCGACAGGCTGGCGACGGCTTCGGCGACCTGATCGGGCTTGCGCGAAAAGAACGCCACATCGGCGCCTTCGGCTGCGAAAATCTCCAGCGCAGCGCGGCCGATGCCACGGCTGCCGCCGGTCAGGATGACCTTTTTGCCCTTCAAGCCCAGATCCATTGTCATTCCCCATGCTGCATGCGTTAGTGATGGGGCAAGTCTGGCACAGTCGGCGGGGCGGGGCATCCTGTCCTTCGCGCCAGTTGGTGGGGCCGTTCCGGGGGGAAATCGATGCGCAAGGGCTGGTTGCTGGTGCTCGCGGGGCTGTTGTTGCTGTTCGGCGGGGCGTGGCGGGCGAGCCAGGTGCAGACGAGCGGGGGCATAAGCGTTAGCGAGGTGCGCTTTGCCGGCGATGGCGGCGTCGTGATGCGGGCGCTGCTCTATGTGCCCAAGGGGGCAACCGCCGCGACGCCAGCGCCGGGGGTCCTGGCCGTCCATGGCTATATCAACAGCGCCGAGACGCAATCGGGCTTCGCCATCGAGTTCGCGCGGCGCGGCTATGTCGTGCTCGCGATGGACCAGACCGGGCATGGTTACAGCGGCGGCGCGGCGTTTTCGCAGGGGTTCGGCGGGCCGGCGGGGCTGCGTTACCTCAGGTCCTTGCCGATGGTCGATCGCGCCAATATCGGGCTGGAGGGGCACAGCATGGGCGGCTGGACGGTGCTGGCGGCCGCGGCGAGCGACCCTGCGGGCTATCGCGCCATGGTGCTGGAGGGGTCGGCGACGGGGGCGCCGTTCGCGAAAGCGGGCACGCCGCAGTGGCCGCGTAACCTGGCGTTGGTGTTCAGTCGCTATGACGAGTTCGCCAAGATCATGTGGGGGGTCGATCGCGCGGTGGATGCGCCGGGGTCGGCCAAGCTGAAAACGCTGTTCGGGGCGTCGGCGCCGGTGGTGCCGGGGCGAGTCTATGGCGATCTGGCGGCAGGGACAGCGCGGCGGTTGACCATGCCGGCGGTGACGCATCCGGGGGATCATATCAGTGTCGATGCCATCGGCGACAGTCTCGACTGGTTTGCGCAGACGCTGCGGGGCGGCACGCCGTTGCCGGCCGATAACCAGATCTGGTGGGGCAAGGAGGTCGCGACCGGGGTGGCGCTGCTGGGTTTCGCGGCGGTCCTGTTGGGGGTGATCGATATCGCGCTGGGCTTGCCAGGGCTGGCGACGTTGCGGGCGGTGCCGCAGTTTCGCCCTGTTGCAGGGCCGCGCTGGTGGCGCGGCGTGCTGTTGTCGGCGCTGGTGCCGGTGCTGACATTGTTGCCGGCCTATATCGCGGTGACGCTGTGGCTGCCGCCGAACCGGCTGTTGCCGCAGGTGGTGACGACCCAATTGCTGCTCTGGTCGCTGGTCAATGCCGGGTTGGGGCTGGTGCTGGGGCGCTTCGGGTCGCCCTTGCCGGTGGTGGCGCGGGCGCGTCCGGGGGCATCATTGGGGCTTGCCGGGCTGGTGCTGGGGGTTGGCTATGGGCTTGTTGTCGTGGTGCAGGGGCTGTTTCTGGTCGATCTGCGCTTCTGGGTGGTGGCGTTGAAAGCGCTGAGTCCGGGGCAATGGTGGGTGGTTCCGGTGTATCTGGTGCCACTGACGGGGTGTTTCTGGGTGATGGCGCGGGGTCTTTCGGGGGTGTTGGCGGGCACCGGGCGGGGTGTCTTGTCGCAATATGGGGCCGCTATGTTGGCACTGGCGGGGGGAATCCTGCTGTTCCTGGTGATGGATTACGGGGTTTTGTTCGCCACCGGGCGCCTGCCGACCGGGTTCGACCCGCTGACGACGGTGATCGCCATCCAGTTCGTGCCGCTGCTGGCGCTGGTGGCGGTGATCATGACCTTTTGCTGGCGGCGCGTGGCGAGCCCGTTGCCGGCGGCGCTGATCTGCGGCGGGCTGGTGACCTGGTATGCCGTGGCGGGCACGGCGACGCAGGTGGTGTGACACTCCCTTCCCCCACCGGCGCATGCGGTGGGGGGTAGGGGGTTTAGGTCACCCGCGTCCACGCCCCCCACCCCGACCCTCCCCACTCTACCGGCTGCGCCGGTGGGGGGAGGGAGAAGGAACCGGGCTTGACGTCGCGGCCGTTTCGCCAAATTGGTGGCGCATGATCCAGACCGGCCCCACTTCGCACAGCTATATGTCGCAGCGCCTGAAGCTGCATTATGCCGATTGGGGCAATGCGTCGGCGCCGCCGCTGCTGCTGGTCCATGGCGGGCGCGACCATTGCCGCAGCTGGGACTGGGTGGCGCAGCAACTCTCCGCCGACTGGCACGTCATCGCGCCCGATCTGCGCGGCCATGGCGACAGCCAATGGGCCGCCGATGGCTGCTACAGCGTCATGGACCATGTCTATGATCTGGCGCAGCTCATTCACCAGATGGACGCCGAACAGGTGACGATCGTCGCGCATTCGCTCGGCGGCAATATCAGCCTGCGCTATACCGGGCTGTATCCCGACACAGTGAAAAAGCTGGTCGCCATCGAAGGGCTCGGCCCCAGCCCCGCCATGCAGGCGGAGCGGGCCAAGACCGCCTTTGCCGATCGCTGGCGCAAATGGATCGCCGACAAGCGCGCCGCCGCCGGGCGCCTGCCCAAGCGCTATCCGAATTTGCAGGCTGCGCTCGAACGGATGCGGTCGGAAAATGCCTATCTCACGGCCGAACAGGCGCATCATCTGACCGTGCATGGTGCCAACCGCAACGAGGATGGCAGCTATAGCTGGAAGTTCGACAATCACCTTATGGTCTGGCCGTTCCATGACATGCCCGAGCCCGAGGTCGAGGCGCTGTGGACGGCGATCACCTGCCCGACGCTGCTGATGTATGGTGCCAACAGTTGGGCATCGAACCCCGAAAAGGATGGCCGGCTGGTGCATTTCAACAACGCCCGCGTGGTCGAATTCGCCGATGCCGGGCACTGGTTGCACCATGATCAGTTCGACCGGTTCATGGGGGAGCTGAAGGCGTTTTTGTGAGTTCGCGATCGTCACCCCCGCGAAGGCGGGGGCCTATCGCCTGAATGTCGTCACCTGTGGCCAGGCGCGGGCGATGGGCCCTCGCCTTCGCGGGGGTGACGACTGGGTTGCGCTCGATTTATGGGGATACAGCATGAGCAACACCGATCTCGCCGCCGTGTTCGCCGCCGGCGCCCGCGCTGCCGCGGTGCTGATGGCGCGGCGGCAGACCGTGGCGGTGGCCGAAGGCGCGACTGGCGGGCTGGTGTCGGCGGCGCTGCTGGCCGTGCCGGGGGCGTCGGCCTGTTATCTTGGTGGCGCCATCGTCTATACGCCGCGCGCCCGGCATCGGCTGTTGGGGCTGCGCCGCGAGGATGTTGTCGGCATCAAATCGGCGTCGGAACCCTGGGCGATGCTGGCGGCCGAAACGGTACGGCACCAGTTCAGCGCGACCTGGGGGATTGCCGAAAGCGGCGCGGCAGGGCCGAAGGGCAATCCCTATGGCGACGCCGCGGGGCATAGCTGCATCGCCGTGGCGGGTTTGGCCCCGGCGGTGCGCACGCTGGCGACGGGTAGCGCTGACCGGCTGGGCAATATGGCGGCGTTTGCGGTGGCGTTGCTGGAAATGCTGGTGGAGCAGGTGGAGGCCTGACTCCCTCCCCCCTGCGGGGAGGGCGACTCGGGTGCAGCCCGAGCGGGGTGGGGGTTCACCGGTGGCGGCGCCGGGAACCCCCACCCCGCTCGGCTGACGCCGAATCGCCCTCCCCGCAGGGGGGAGGCAGGTTAGCGTTCGTCGCGTGGCGGTGCGGGCACGCCGCTTGCGGCCACCATCGCCGCGGTCACCTTGCCCTTGTATTTGTTGCCGAAATTCACCCGCACATAACCGATGACATCGGCAATCTGCTGGTCGGTCAATTGTCCGCGGAACCAGGGCATCGGGCCTTTGCCGCCGGTCACCACGCCGATCGGATATTCGGGATAGGCAAGGTTGGTATTCCCCGCGAGGCCGGTGATGCGGCCGGCGCCTTCGGCGCCTTTGGCATTGGCCATGTGGCAGGCCTGGCAAACCTCGCGATAGACTTTTTCGCCCGGATGCGGCGACGCCGGTTCGGCGGCAAGCGCGGGGGTGGCGAGAAGGGCGAGGCCCAGGAACATGGTCTTCATTTCAGGCCTCCAGCGCGCGCTTGTGGAGCCGGGTGATGGCATCGAGCGACGACAGCAGCGCGCCTTCCATCCAGCAGCCGACATAGGATGCATGTTCACCGGCAAGGACGATGCGATCGTCGACGGCGCACAATGTCTGATAATGTTCCTTGCGCGTGTCCTCGTTCCAAATCGCGCAACAGCCGAGCGTGAACGGCACCCGGCTCCAGGCGACGGCGACACCATTGCTGAAATTTTCCTTGTAGCGGCCGGGGTGGAACACGGCCCCCATTTCGAGCGCGGTGCGCACCCGTTCCTCGGGCGCCATGCCGGCGAAGCGATAGCTGGCGGGGCCGAAGGTATAGGCGCCCAAAATCACCCCCGGGCCGGCGCTGTGCATGCCGCCGCTCGGGTAGGATATCTGCGAGATCGGCTGGTCGGTATAGCTGATGCCGCCATAGATCGCCTCGTCATCCTCCCAGAAGCGCGTTTTCATCTCCAGCCCGACCTTGACCGAGTTGGAATAGGGCACCGCCGCGATCGCCGCGAGCATCCCCGCCGAGGCATCCAGCTCGATCTGGCTGAGGATGCCCAGCGGGATCGTGCAGACGCAATAATCGGCCTTGGCGGTTTGGGTCTGGCCGCTGGCGAGGTCGGTGTAGGTCGCCGTCACCCGGCCACCCGACTGGTCGATCTTCGTTACCTTGGCGCCATAGCGCACCAGGCCTTCGATCTGTTTGCCGAACGCCTTGCCGATCATCCCCATGCCGCCGACCGGCTGGAACATCGTCGTCTGGTGCTGGTTTTCCATGTGCTGCGCCACCAGATCACCGATATTGGCATCGAGCAGATCGCCGAACTTGAACGGGGTCGAGGCGATCGGCGACCCATCGACACCGCCACCCAGGGGCCGGTCATAGCCGCGCCGCCGCGAGGTGCGCAGGCCCTTGGCATAGCGCATGTCCTTGTCGAGCAGGCCCCAGTCGCGCAGCGATTCCTTCAACCGGTCGCGGTCTTCGGCGCGCAATTCGCTGTCGAGCCCCTTGTTGTCGATCGCCTTGGCCAGCAGTTCGGCGACATTGCCGTCCCAATCCGCCGCCAGCTCGCGATAGCGTTGCGGCTTGCCGCCGAATGCCTTGGAATTATGCACCAGCGCCTGGTGGTTGAGCTGGATGAAGGGTTCCAGCGCGACGCCGAACGCCTTGCAATAATGCAGCAGGGTGCGGTGGTGATAGGGAATGCGCCACGGCCCGGGGTTGAGATAATTGCCCTTGGCAAAGCCGACCTGCTGCGCCGCGCCGCCCAGTTCGGTGTAGGTGTCGCCGCCATACAGCGACCAGTTCCGGCCGCCGGGACGATTGTTGTATTCAAGGATTTCGACCTTGTAGCCAGCGTTGCGCAGTTCATGCGTCGCCAGCATCCCCGCCAGCCCGGCGCCGAGCACCAGCACCGAGGCACCGGGCCGCGCCCCCGACAATTGCGGTGGCCCCTTGAATTGGGTTTCGGCGGCATGGCCCATGCTTTCCATGGCCTGGTAGAGTAGCGACGCGCCGCCCATGACGCCGATGGCGTGCAGAACCTCACGCCGGGTCGGTGCCCGCCCCCCTGTCTCGATCAACGCCGTGTCCCTCACTTGTGCATCGCAACAGAAACGAGTGTGACGCCGGAGCGACGCGGCGGCAATAGGGTGTTTGCCGCAGGGCGCGTGTGACAGATTGCCGGGCCGGCTCAATCCTCGGGCTTGGCCCAGATCAGATGGGCATCGATGCGCAGCTTGAAGATGGCGCGTACCGCAGCGGCGCGCGCCGCCAGTTCGGCGCGGTCGGCTTCGAGGGACTGGCGCTCGGCGAACAACAGGCTGGCGAGATCGGTGGCGCCGAGCCGCCGGCCCTGGCGCAGCCGGGTGAGCGCCGCGCGGTTGCTGTTGGCGGCGGCGGCGGCGGCTGCCCAGGCGCCGATGCCGGCGTTGGCGCTGGCGAGGTCCATGTTGGCGGTGGCGGCAATTTCGCGCCGGGTGGCGACCAGCCGCGCGTCGGCGGCGCTGCGATCGGCGCTGGCCTGGTCGGCATTGGCGCGGCGAACGCTGCCACCCAATGGCATCGAGGCGACAACGCCGACGCCGGTTTCGGCGCCGCTGCGTTCACTGAAGGCGCGCACGCCCACCGACGGGTCGGCAAATCGGTCGCGCCGGGCACGTTCCGCCAGCACGGCAAGGCGTTCGGCCTCCAGTTCCGCCGCGCGGATTTCATGGCTGCGCGACAGCACGAGATCGCGCCATGCCGCCAGCCCTTCAGCGGGCAATGCCGGCGTGGTGATTGCCGGCACGCCATCGGGCAGCGGCAACGACGGGAATTGCGCCGCCAGCGCGGCGCGGGCGGCCGCCGCCCGCCCCTGCGCGGCGGCGGCGACGGCGCGGGCATTGTCACGCGCGGCGCGGGCCTGGTCGGCCTCGAGCGGGCTGGCGTCCTTCAGGCTGACTTGCCGGCTGACGGCGGTGAGCGCTGTATCGAAGGATTGCGCCGCCGCCTCGGCCAGCCGGGCATCGGCAGCGGCGAGCAGCCAGTCGTACCATAGCGCCGCCAGTTGCAGCGCGGCCTGGTGGCGGGCATCCTCGAGCAGGTTCTGCGCGACATCGATGCCGAGCGCACCGGCCTTGCGATCCAGCCCCGCCTTGCCAGGCAGGCGGACAGCGCGGCTGAGGGTCGTATCGAATTCGTTGAAGCCGCCCTCGCGATCGACCGAGCGGCGGATATAGGTGCCCGACCAGATGAATTCGTGCGGCCCCAGCCCGAGCGCGCGCGCCTGTGCCTCGGCGGCCTTCAGCTTGGCGCTGGCCTCGGTGACCAGCGGCGAATCGTCGAGCGCGGCTTCGGCGAGGGCCGGGGCCAGCGGCCCGGTATCGGGCGCCACCGCCAGCGCCGGGGTGGCGAGCAGCAATGCCAGCGCGAGTGTGCGGATCATGCCGCCACCTCCGGCGCGCGCGCCTCGCCATAGCGTTCATACAGCAAGGGCAGCAGCACCAGCGTCAGCAGCGTCGAGGTCAGCAGTCCGCCGATGACGACAATGGCCAGCGGTTGCTGGATCTCGCTGCCCGGCCCGGTGGCGAACAGCAGCGGCACCAGCCCGAAGGCGGTGATGCTGGCGGTCATCAGCACCGGCCGCAGCCGCCGCGCGGCGCCCTGTCGCACCGCCTGTGCCAGCGGCAGGCCATCGGCGCGCAGCTCGCGGAAATGCGAGACGAGCACCAGCCCGTTGAGCACCGCGATGCCGAGCAGCGCGATGAAGCCGACCGATGCGGGCACCGACAGATAGGCGCCGGCCAGCCACAGCGCGACGATGCCGCCGACCATGGCAAAGGGGATATTGGCAAGAATGAGCAGCGCGGCGCGCAAGGAACGCAGCGTCGCCAGCAGCACGCCCAGGATCAGCAACAGCGCGATCGGCACGACGATGCCGAGCCGCGCGGCGGCGCGTTGCTGGTTTTCGAACTGGCCGCCCCAGACGAGCGTATAGCCGCGCGGCAGCTTCACCCCGGCGGTAACAGCGGCCTGTGCTTCATCGACATAGCCGACCAGATCGCGCCCCGAAACGAACGCCTGGACCAGCGCGAAGCGGGCGCCATTTTCATGCTCGATCTTCACCGGGCCGTCGACCCGGGCGATGCGCGCGACATCGCTGATCCGCGCCGATTGGCCATCGGCGCTGCGCAGTGGCAGATCGGCAAAGGCGGCGGCATCGCTGCGCGTCGCATCATCGCCGCGAATGACGATCGGCACGCGGCGGCCATCCCGGGCCACCACCCCGGCGCGCATGCCTTCGATTTGCAGGCGCAGTGCGTCTTCAAAGGCATCGGTGGTCAACCCGGCGCGCCCCGCCGCCAACCGGTCGATATCGAGCTGGAGATAGGCGACGCGATCATTGGCGAGCGTCAGCACATCGGTGGCGCCGCGAATGCCGCGCAAGGTGGTTTCGATCTCGCCCGCCAGCCGGCTGAGCTCGCGCTGGTCAGGGCCGAAAATCTTGACCGCCAGGTCGCCGCGGCTGCCGGTGAGCATTTCCGATACGCGCATCTCGATCGGCTGGGTGAAGCTGGGGGTGACGCCGGGCAGGCCGTCCATCACCTTGCGGATTTCCTGCGTGACCCAGGCCTTGTCCGCCACCCGCCATTCGGCCCGCGGCTTGAGCGTCAGAAAGCCATCGGTTTCGTTCAGCCCCATCGGATCGAGCCCGATCTCGTCCGAGCCGGTGCGCGAGACCATGCTGGTGACTTCGGGCACCGCCGCCAGCACGGCGCGCTGCACCGCAAGATCGACCGCGATGCTGCGATCGAGCCCGATCGACGGCAGCTTGGTCGTCTGCATGATGATCGAGCCTTCATCCATCACCGGCATGAAGGTCTTGCCAACCGCGCCATAGGTGACGACGGCAACGACCAGCGAGGCCCCGGCGATGGCATATGTGATGCGGCGGTGATGAAAGGCGGTATCGAGCAGCCGGGCATAGCGCGGCGACAATTGGCGCATGATCCACGGGTCGCCGTGCTGGCCATGTTTCAGGCCATAGGCCGCCAGCACCGGCACCAGTGTGAGTGCCAGCAGCAGCGAGGCCGCCAGCGCAAAGACGATGGTGAGCGCGACGGGGGCGAACAATTTGCCCTCCAGCCCCTGCAGCGACAGCAGCGGCATGAACACCAGCGCGATGATGGCGATGCCGGCGGCGACCGGCACGGTGACTTCGCTGGCCGCCGCAAGCAATCGGCTGCCGGGGGTTTCCCCCAGCGATTCGGGCTGGCTGAGCCGTTCGACGGCGTTTTCGACGACGACGACCGCGCCATCGACAAGCATGCCGATGGCGATGGCAAGGCCGCCCAGGCTCATCAGATTGGCGGTGAGGCCGAAGCCGCGCATCAGGATGAAGGTCATCAGCGCCGCCATCGGCAGGGTCACGGCAACGATCAGCGCGGCGCGGATGTTGCCGAGAAAAACGAACAGCAGCACGACGACGAGAACGGTCGCTTCGAGCAGCGCCTCCTCCACCGTGCCGACGGCATGGCCGATCAGATCGGCACGGTCGTAAAAAATGTCGATCGAGGTGCCGGGCGGCAATTGCGGTTGCAGTTCAACGAGCTTTTCGCGCACCGAGGCGACGACCCTGGAAGCATCGGCACCGCGCATCGAGATGACGATGCCCTCGACCGCCTCGCCGGTGCCATCGCGGCTGACGGCGCCATAGCGGGTCAGGCTGCCCATCGCCACGGCCGCAACATCGCCGAGCCGCACGACCCCGCCGCCGCGCGTGGTGATGACCTGCGCTTCGAGATCGGCCACCGTCTGCACCGCGCCGACGATGCGGACGATCAACGCTTCCTCGCCTTCCGCCAGCCGGCCGGCACCATCGTTACGATTGCCGGCCATGATCGCAGCGCGCAGATCGGCGACCGTCAACCCCGCCGCCGCCAGCGCCACCGGATTGGGGCGCACATCGAAGGTTTGCGCAAAGCCGCCCAATGCATTGACATCGGCGACCCCGGCGAGCGTGCGCAGCGCCGGGCGGATCGTCCAGTCGAGCAGGGTGCGCTTGGCGGTAAGGTCGAGCGGGCCCTTGATGGTGAACATCAGCACGTCGGAAAGCGGCGTCGAGATCGGCGCCAGCCCGCCTTCGACCGATGCCGGCATCTGGTCACGCACCGCCGCCAGCCGCTCGGCCGCCTGTTGCCGCGCCCAATAGATGTCGGTGCCGTCCTTGAAATCGATGGTGATGTCGGCAACCGCATATTTGGCGACCGAGCGCAGCATGACCTTGTTCGGAATGCCGAGCATTTCGGTTTCGATGGGGGTGATGACCCGCGTCTCGACTTCCTCGGGGGTCATGCCGGGCGCCTTGAGGATCAGCTTGACCTGGGTCGGTGCGATATCGGGAAAGGCATCGATCGGCAGCGTCGCGAACGCCCAGCCGCCAACGCCGGCAGCGATCAGCGCCAGCGCGATGACGACCAGTCGCGCGCCGAGCGCTGCGGCAACAAGACGGGCCAGCACGCGGCTATTTCCCGGCCGGGGCGGCGAGCGGTGTTCCGGCCGGGGCGGCGAGCGGTGTTCCGGCCGGGGCGGCGAGCGCCAGGGCTTTCAGCTCGCTCACCCCGGTGACGGCGACGGTCGTGCCGACGGGCAGGCCGGTGACAACGGCATCGGCACTGCCCGCCGACAGCAACCGCACCGGCCGCACCGCAAAGCCCGAAGGCGTGGTTACAAAGACGACGATGGTGCTGCCCAGGCGCGCGAGGGCCGCGCGCGGCACGCTGGCAGCGCCGGCGACCGCGCGGCCCATCAGGCTGATGCTCAGGCTGCGGCCCGAGACCAGCCCCGGCGCGGCCGGCACGCTGGCCAGCAACCGCGCCGATCGTGTCTGCGGATCGATGGTAACCCCGACCGACGTGACCGTGCCGGCGATGCCGCCGGGCAGCACAATGCGATCCCCGGCGCGAACCTGGCCGACCAGCCGTTCGGGCAATTGCGCTTCCACGGCATAGCGCTGTGCCGCATCGATGATGAAAGGCGCCGCCATCGTATCGACCGCGGCGCCGGTGGCGGCACTGGCAGCGCTGATCCGCCCGGCGATCGGCGCGCGCAAGGTATAGACGCCGCTGGCGGCATCGGCGTTGGCCAGTCCGAGCAGCCGGCCACGCGACGCGACATCGGCCTCGGCCTCGCGCAAGGCGGCCCGGGCTTCCTCGGCGCGGGCCCCCGCGACAATGCCTTCGCGCACCAGTTGCTCGGTGCGCGCCGCCGCCGAACGCGCCACGCCCTGCCGCGCCCGGGCGCGCGATAGTTCGGCGCCGATCTCGATCACATCACGGCTGAACACCGTTGCCAGCGCCTCGCCGCGGCGCACTGTCTGGCCGGCAATGGCGAAATTCTGGCGGACAACCCCGGCAAAAGGCGCCGAAACCGCCACCCGCGCCCCCGGCGGCGGCGCGATCGTCGCCGGCAATGTGGCAATCGCGGCCGCATCCGCCGCACGTGCCGCCACGGTGCGGATGCCCAGCGCCTGGCGCTGCGCCGCCGTCACGGCAAGTTGGCGTTCCGCCGCCGCCACCGGCGTTACAACGATCAGTGCCACCGGCGTGGCGGCGATCAGTGCCACCGGCGTGGCGGCGATCAGTGCCACCGGCGTGGCGGCGATCAGTGCCACCGGCGTGGCGGCGACCAGTGCCAGCACGGCGGCACGACAGGCAAGCGAGGCAAAATTCATGGTGTTCTTCAAAACCCGCAAAAGAAAGCAACGGCAAGAGGGTGCCACCGCAACGCGCCAGCGCCGCCCCACCCCACCCGCCATGCGGCAAAGGCGGTGCGTGACCGGCGTGACACGACGGCGCACCCGGACCGATGCCGTATCGGGCGGTGACAGGCAACGCTACCGATCACCGCCGCAAAGGCACCGTCATGCCGCTGCGTTGGCGGGCCTATAGGTAGCCAATCTTAAGCCAAGCTTATGGCATTGGCCATAACAAGCCATCGCCGGGCACTGAACCGCGCCAGATTGTCCGGAGGCGTCAACTCCGGAGTTCAACTCGAGCTAGTTGACTGGAACGTTCGCTATTGTCCGAAGCGGCCGTTCACAGGCAGTGCTGCGAACGACGACAGGGAACGACCCGCGGCATCTGCTGGACGCAATGTGACAGCACTGCTTATAAACCAGGCTTGGGGGTCCGCGAATTTTGCGAGTGATCAATCAAATGGCGGTAGCCTTCGACATAATCGGCGACATCCACGGCCATGCGGACCGGCTGGAGGCACTGCTGCAGAAGATGGGTTACCATCACCGAGCCGGCGCTTGGCAGCATTCCGAGCGGCGCGCAGTTTTCGTCGGCGACCTGATCGATCGGGGGGCGCATCAGTTGCGCACGCTGCGAATCGTGCGGGGAATGATCGATGCAGGGTCGGCGCGCGCCACCATGGGCAACCACGAGTTCAACGCAATCGCCTTTGCGACCCCGGACCCGGCGCATGCAGGCCAACACCTTCGCGTTCGCCACGGCGACAAGGGCCAGAAGAACCGCCATCAACACCATGCCTTGCTGTCGGAACTCGGCGAGGATACGGCCGAGCACAAATGGTGGATCGACTGGATGATGGACCTGCCACTTTGGATCGAGGAGCCCGAGTTCCGGGTGGTGCATGCCTGCTGGGACACGAAATGCGTTGACGCGCTGCGACCGCATCTCAAGACAGAGGCGCGTCTGACGGCCGAACTCGTCGAACGTGCCAGCCGCAAGGGCAGCGACATGTACGGGGCCATAGAGACCTTGCTGAAGGGCGAGGAGGTTACGCTGCCCGATGGCATGTCTTTCGATGACAAGGACGGCCATCGGCGCCACGAAATACGGACACAGTGGTGGGATCCGAACCTGGTGACCTATCGGCAGGCTTGCATTGGCCTGAGCCCCAAAACGGTGCCGGACATCGCCATTGTCGGCCGGGAGGCCATTCCTGTGCCCGACCGCCCGACCTTCATCGGTCACTACTGGTTGAGCCATCGCGACGGCATGGCGCCACGGTCGCACCGGGTTGCCTGCGTGGATTACAGCGCCGGCAGGGGTGGGCCGTTGGTTGCATACAGGTTCGACGGTGAAGTGGAGCTGACGGCCGACAAGTTCATTTCTGCCTGAGCTCAAATAGCTCTTCAGAAACTCCAGGAGGGGCCGCCGATGGAAACTCATCGCTGCCGGCCCAAACGCGAGACCAGCTGCAACGACAAAGCACTGGCGAATCGAGCGATCGCCATCTCAACTGATTGGAACTTCTGCCTGTTGGCTTCCAGAATGGCTGCCGAACAGGAGATCGGTTGACAACGAATGCGCGAAAAACCTGGCCAGCCTTGCCGCCGGCGGGGTGAAGATTGCGATGACGCCGAAGAAGTGAGGCTAAAGGGGCGGCGCCCTCGGGCGTCGTCCATACCCACACGCTTTGAACGCTCAACGCACCAACCGGCCATCGACGAGATCGATGATCCGGTCGCAGCGCTGTGCCAGTTCGAGGTTGTGGGTGACCATCAGCACGCTGGTGCCACTTTCGCGGTTCACTTCGCGCATGAGGTCGAAGACGATATCGGCGGATTTGGTGTCGAGATTTCCGGTCGGTTCGTCCGCGAGCAACAGATCGGGCGCCATGGCGAGCGCGCGGGCGATGGCGACGCGCTGCTGCTCGCCGCCCGACATGTTCATCGATTTGTTGTGCGCCACCTTGGCCAGCCCGACCCGCGTGAGCAGTGCCATCGCCCGCGCCTCGATTTCGGCGCTTGCACGGTCCTTGTCGACGATCATCGGCATCATGACATTTTCGATGGCGTTGAACGCAGAGATGAGATGATGTTCCTGAAAAACAAAGCCGATGGTGTGGCCGCGCAGCCGGGTGATCTCGGCGTCGTTGAGCAATGTCGTGTCCTGGCCGTTGATGTAAATCTGTCCAGATGTCGGCCGGTCGAGCAGGCCGACAAGGTTGAGCAAGGTCGATTTCCCCGACCCCGATGGCCCCATCAGCGCAAGGAACTCGCCGCGATGCAGCGCCATGTCGGTGGCGTGGAGCACTTCCGTCTGGGACGGCAGGCCAATATTGTATGACCGTGTCACGGCTGCCAGCCTTAGTACGGATTCGGCTGCGGGAGCTGCTTCAAGGTCAGCCACGAATTGCCGCCACAGGATCGAGCCCGGCCGCGCGAATGGCCGGTGCCATCGCCGACAGGATGCCGGTCAGAGGCGCCAGCACGGCTGTGGCGATGAACAGTTGCGGCTCGAGGATCAGCGGAAACAGCTCGGTGCCGTCAAGCTGGCGCACCGCCGTATGCCACCAGTACAGCCCGCCGACGCCGACCGCCGCGCCGATCACCGCCCCGGCAAGGCCCAGAAGCCCGCCCTGGATGAGGAAGACCCGCAACACCTGGCCCCGCGTCGTGCCCATGGCGCGCAGGATGCCGATGTCCTTTGACCGCTGGATGACCGATACTACGAGAACTGCCGCGATGCCGAACGCCACCGAAAGCGCGACAAAGGCGCGGATGAGGGTGTTCGACGTCTGCTGCGCGTTGACCGCGGTGAAGAAATGCGCGTTGGTGCTGATCCAGCTGTCAGCGCGCACCGGATTGGCGGCAGCGATCTGCTGCGCCAGCGTTTCGGCGGCGTAGATGTCGTGGATTGTCAGTTCGATGGTGGTTACCGCGCCGATCCGGCCGAGCAGGGATTGCGCGGTGCGCAGCGCGACATAGGCATTGCGACCGTTTGCGGCCTTGTTGCCAAGGTCGAACAGCGCCGAGATGCGCAGCACGACGGTCGTGCCGGTTGCGGTGCGGATATTCAGCTTGTCGCCGAGGCTGGCCCCAAGGTCCTTGGCGAGTTCGATTCCGATGATGATCTCGTCGCTGGCCAGCGTCGGATGGCCCTCGGTGACATAGTCAGGGATGCGGACGATGCGGAAGTAGCTTTCGGGTTCGATGCCGGAAATCGAGATCGCGCGGCTGGCATCGCCGCGAATGGCCAGCGCCGACCCTGCCATGGTAGGCGACACCATGACGACTTCGGGCATCGCCTGCATTCGCGTGGCGATCTTGGGCCATTGATCGATCGAGACGATACGCTGTGCTGGCCGCTGAATAATGGCGTCCTCGATGGTACCGGCGTCGTCGCGCAATGGCCGCGCCACCTGGTCGGGCGGCAATAGCTGGATTTGCGCCGAAGATGTCAGCACCCGGTTGAGGAAGTTGGCCTGCAAGCCGGTCAGCAGCGCCGACATGAAGACGACGACCGCGACGCCGATGGTGATACCAAGGATGATGAAGGCGGTTTGCATCCGGCCTTCCCGCAGGAAACGCACGGCCGCAATCCATTCGAACGGCAGAACGGCGTTCATGAAGCAGCGGCGCGGACACGGGCACCCTCGGCTATCGGTGATGCGGCAGGAATGACCCTGTCACCGACGGCAAGCCCCGCCTTTATCTCGGTCTGGCTGTTGCCCTGCAGACCCAATGTGACGTCCTGCCGGCGCGCCCGGCCTTCGCGCAGGACCAGCACCCAGGGGCGCGCCGACAAGGCGTCGCGAACCGAGCTGCCGGGCACCACCAGAACGCCGTTGCGCCGGGCAACCTCGATATCCACTGATACGGTCATATCCTGCCGCAGATAGGCAGGCGGCACAGTGACATCCAATTTGATCGCCATCGAGGCGCGGGCGATGTCGATACCGGGGTTGATATAGGCAATTGTCGCTGCGAACCGCTTGCCCGGGTAAGCATCGGCCGAGGCAATCGCCGACTGTCCCAAAGCGATCTTGCCGAGATTGCGTTCGTCGATAAGCAGCACCAGCTGCGTGACCCCTATCGGTGCCAGAACCATCAGCACGCCTCCGGGAATCACGACATTGCCCTGTTCGACGTTGCGGCTGATGAGCGTTCCGTCTCGAGGTGCCACAATGCGGGCGTAGGAGAGGCGCGACCGCGCGGTATCGAGCCCGGCCCATGCCTGGGCAAGCTCGGTCTGTCCGGCGACATAGTCGCTGCCGCCGGGGCTGGCGGTCTGCACCTGCGCCGCCGCTGTGCGTGTGTTGCTGCGGGCGATCTCGAGATTATTGCGGGCGTTATCCAAAAGGGCCCGCGTCGCGAACCCCTTGGCGGCCAGCGCCGCCGCCCGGCCTTCTATCTGTGCTGCACCAAGCTGGCTGGCCTGCGCGGCCTTTTGGGCGTCGCGGGCGCTGGGCAGGGTCAATTCGCGGAGCTGGCGCATGTGCGCTTCGGCCTTGGCCACCGCGCCTTCGGCCTGGACGACCCCGGCGGCGAGTTCATGGCTATCGAGCAGGACGAGCAGTTGCCCGGCCTTGACCGACTGGCCTTCCCGCACCGCGACATTCGTCACGGTTCCGGTCATCTGGCTGCCGATTTCGACGCGGTACGGCGTTTCGACATGGCCGCTGGCAACGACGGTTTCGACAAGAGCGCCGTGTGCGACCGTATCGACGGGAACGGGGACGCCGGCGAGGAAGCGATAGCCTTGCCAGATCGCCAGCCCGCCGATGAGGACGGCTACGACGAGCAGCCATTTGTGCGCCTTCAGCCATGACAGGACGAACGCCCGCCACGGCGGCGTGGGCGCAGCGACGGGCGCGTCGGCGGGCGCAGCGACCGCGGGGACGGTGGCGACAGGCTTGACAGGTGTTATGGCGTCGATCGTCAATCCCTTGCACCAGGCGGGCTTCCATTCCTGCTTATGCGCCTGCCGGTGCTGCGCTGGCAGCTTCGGCAATTACCCAGCTGCCAACAGCGGCTCGGCCTTGCGTAGTTTCCGAATCTGCATCGGGCAGGATCACGCGACTAGACAGTGGCTTCTCTGTCAGATGCCTCGAGGCGCGCAATGTCCTATGCAGTTTTGATGGTGCAGCTGGAGCTTGGCCAGGCCAACGCCGGGGTGTTGCAAATCGCCCATGATCTCGCCGGGGTTTTCGATGCCCATGTTATTGGTATCGCGGTCCGGCGGCCGATCGAGATCGGCTATGGCGACGGCTTCATCTATGGCGACGGGGTGGTGACAGCGGGCTTCATCGACCAGGGGCGGGCGGAACTCGATGCCGAGGCGCTGGCCGCCGAAAAGGCGTTCCATGCCCGCTTTGCCGACCGCGCCGATCGCATCGGCTGGCGCTCGCTTTCGACATTTGCGGCGCTTGCCGACCTGTTGGCCATCGAAGCGCGCAATGCCGACCTGGTCATCAGCCATATTGCGTCGCGCGATCTCCTTGATGCCACACGCCGCGTCGATACCGGCGATCTTGTCATGCAGGCCGGGCGGCCGGTGCTGATCGTGCCGTCCAAATGCGCTGGCCTCGCGCTCGACCATGTCATGCTGGCGTGGAAGGACAGCCGCGAAACGCGCCGCGCCGCCGCCGATGCGCTGCCGATGCTCAAAAAGGCGGCGCGGGTGACGGTTGTCGCGCTTGCCGGCAAGGACGAGCGTGCCCAGACCGAGGCAGCGGTGACGCACGTGCTCGCCTGGCTTGGCCACCACGGGATAACAGCGGAGCGGCTGATCGAAACCGCCAAGGGCGTTGATGCCGACCAGTTGCAGCGCATCGCCCACCAACACGGCGCTGATATGATCGTCGCCGGTGCCTATGGCCATAGCCGGATGCGCGAATGGGCGCTGGGCGGCGTGACGCGAGACCTGTTGATGCGCGACGACCGGCCGGCCCTGGTGTCCCATTGATCGATCGCCCTGAGTAGTTTCCGGCGCTGGCCCGGCGCCGCCGTCCGACCCAAATTCGGTTCTTTCCCGCATGAAAGCAAATGCACATGGCCCAGCTTCGCACCACCAACCATAACCATCGACGCGCCATCCGACGCGCCGTGGCGGCAAAGTGCGCCGCCGCGATCTCGACCCTGGCTGGAAAGGCCAAGCCATGAGCACCAAGATCGACCAGTTCTGCGAAACCATGCGTGTCAATTTGAACAGCGTGGAAGCACAGCTCGAAGCGGCCAAAGCCGACATCGGCAAGGCGCAAAAGGACGGCGCCGACGCGTTTGATCGAAAACTTGCCGAAGCCAGAACGGCCGTCGAAGGCCAACGCAACGATGTCGAGGCCGCCGGAATCAAGGTTAGCCATTGGGTTGCCGCCCAGACCGAAGCTGGCGAAGCCGTTATCAAGGAATGGAAAGACAAGTTCGACAAGAGCAAGCTCGAAATGCACGCCGATCGTGCCGAAGCCAGCGCCCGGTCGTCGGTCATCCTTGCCAAGGCAGCGCTTGCCGATGCCAAGTTGGCGACGCTCGAAGCGATTGCAGCCCGGCAGAACGTCACGGTCGACGCAAAGTAAAGCGGCCAGCATGACCGTTTCGCACGTCCCGCCGTCGCTGTTCGATCCGGTCACGGTTGGCGATCTCTGTCTCGCCAATCGCATCGTCATGGCACCGCTTACCCGCAACCGCGCCGGCCCCGGCCTTGTGCCGGGGCCGTTGGCGGCGGAATATTATGCCCAGCGCGCCACGGCCGGCCTGATCATCGCCGAGGCCACACAGGTTTCGGCGCAGGCGCAAGGCTATTCCGACACCCCGGGTTGTTACACCGATGCCCAGGTGGCGGGCTGGAAGGTCGTCACCGATGCTGTCCATGCCCGGGGCGGGGTCATTTTCCTGCAGCTCTGGCACTGCGGCCGGATCTCGCACACAATGTTTCACAATGGTGAGCCGCCTGTCGGCCCATCGTCGCTGCGCGCCAATGCCAAGACGTTTGTTGCCGGCGAAGGCTTTGTCGATGTGTCGCCGCCGCGGTCGCTGCATCGCGATGAACTGCCCGGCATCGTCGCCGATTTCCGCCATGCGGCGAGGTGCGCCATCATTGCCGGCTTCGATGGCGTCGAAGTTCATGGCGCACACGGTTATCTGCTCGACGCCTTTTTGCGCGATGGCACCAACAAGCGCACAGACGGCTATGGCGGCTCGCTCGCCAATCGCGATCGCCTGCTTGTCGAGGTGGCGGCCGCCATCTCCACTGAAATCGGCGCCGGGAGGACGGGCGTCCGCCTGTCGCCGGTCTCAACGGCCGGCGATTCATCCGACGGTGATCCACAGGGTCTCTTTGACCATGTCGTCACCGCACTCGACGCGCTGGGGCTGGCTTATATCCATGTCGTCGAAGGCGAAACCGGCGGTGCGCGCGACAACCTGCCGTTCGATTTTGCCGCGCTGCGCAAGCGTTTTCACGGCATCTGGATCGCCAATAACGGCTATGACCGGGCGATGGCGATCGATGAAATTGCCAGCGGCCGTGCGGATCTGGTTGCCTTTGGGCGGCCTTTCATCGCCAACCCTGACCTCGTGGAGCGCCTGCGCGCGGATGCCCCGCTTAACCCGCTGATGAACCGCGAAACTCTTTATGGAGGCGGTGCCCATGGCTACACCGATTATCCCACCTTGGCCGAAGCAAAAGGGTCGGCAAAGACTGTGACGCCGGCGCCGGTCTGAACGGGGCGTTGGCCCCTGGCTCCCCGCATCGGCCCTTGCGGCAATCCGGTCCGCTTCGGCCGGCAAGATCCGACCGGCTTCGCCAATCTGCGCGGCCCGGGCTTTGGCATTGCGCGCATGCGCCTTGTGCTCGATATGCCAGGCACGCTTGCCGGGCTCGGCGAAGCCGCGCGCCGGCAAAGTATTGCGTTCGTCAATCGTTCGTTTTGCCGTGTCGCTGCTTCCGTCAGGCATCAAGGTCGTGCAGCGCCCGGAATGCCTTGAACAGCACTCGCGGGTCGAATTCTCCCTTGTATATCGGCGGCGGCCCGCGTTTCAGGCCCAGCATCGCCTGAACAGCCGTCTGCGCCGACCGGATCGAATATTCGACGGTAAAGACGACATCGTCGGGGAGCCCGCAAAACTGCCCCATGAAAGCGAGGTTGATCGAGCCCTTCGGAATCACCTGCGGGCGGTCGCCGCGGTCACGCGGCAGGAACTGGCTGGTGATGAACGGCATCATGCAGGGGATGCAGATGCTACTGTCGAGAATGATTTTCGCATCCTCGCCGCCGATATGAAGATGCCCCAGAATTTCGGTCAGGATTTCGCGGCCAGTGCAGTCGGCCATCGGTTTCTTCACGAACGCACCGACGGCATCGACCGAAAGGCCATAGCCCCAAAAGACGGACACATCGTCAGGCTGGCCGATGAAATGTGACTGATACGGGATGACGACGGACGCCAGCCAGGGCGAATCGGGAAAGGTCACCAACCCGCCTTCACCCGGGACATTGCCCGTGAAGTCCGCAATTGTGTGAAGCAGCAATTCGTCCTGCATGGTCAGGGTGAACGACAGCCACTTCGACTTGTCGATATGGTCATCGAACACTGCCGGGGTGCCGAATTCCGGTCGTCCCCACGCGATGGCTTCCCATAATGTCCAGGCACCCCCATCCGACTTGTCGCCCAGCTTTGCGGCCGTCTCCATAGTCCCGAGCGATGAGGCTTCGACCATCGATCCAAGCGTGACGAACACCAGATCGTCGGCGTTGACCATGATGCTGCCGGCTTGTCCTGGTTTTTGGAGCACGAGCCCGGTGACCGTTGTCTGCCCAGGCGTTTCGGCAAAGGCGATATCGACGACGCGCGTGTTGATCTCGAACTTGACGCCGCGATCATCGAACCATTTGTGCAAGGGCCTGACCATCGAATCATACTGATTGTAAACCGTGCGCATGATGCCTTGCAGCCGGCCGAAGCCGCCGACCAGATGCGCAAAGCGCACCAGATAGCGCTTGAACTCCACGGCGCTGTGCCAAGGCTGAAAGGCAAAGGTCGTGCACCACATGAACCAGAAGTCGGTCTTGAAGAACGCTGCATCGAACTGATCGCTGATCGTCGTATGGCCCAGCATCGATTCAGGCTCGATGATCAGTCGTTCCAGCGACAAAATCTGGCGCTCGCTCAGCCCGAACGCGGGTGCGGTCTGGCGCATGCCGTCTCGCACCAGCCGGGATTTCGGCGAGGTTTTCATCGTCTTGTTCCACGCCAGCGTCTCGGCGGTGACCGTTCGCGTCATGTCGAGCGTCGGGATCGAATCAAACAGATCAAACGTGCAGACATATTTGCTCTCAAGCATCCGCCTGCCGCGCAAGACATACCCCTCTTCCGCGGTGCCTGCCCCATCGAGCGCGCCGCCGATACGATCCGATTCCTCGAAAATGGTGATCCGATGGCCGGGAACATCGCCATCGCGGATCAGAAACGCTGCTGCCGCCAGCGAGGCAATACCGCCACCAATGAGGTGAAAATGCCGGTCGGGCCGGTCCTTCCATGCCCCGTCGAACAGGGCCCCGTCGGAAAGGGCACCATCGGGCAGGGCACCATCGGGCAGGGCGCCATCGGCAGAATTGGGATCGATCGCGTTCCGGGGAGCGTCGCTCATGGAAGTGCACCTTTTATGGTGCTGAAGGCGGCGGCCGAGGCTGAATTGCGCGACGACTGCATCGCTGCCATCACACAAAGTGATACGAGCCAGATTATGGCGAGACCGGTCATGTTGCGCCGCATGGGCTTGCCCTTGCGCTGCGGGGTTGCAACGCTTCGGGTGTTAGACCGTATTGGCGTTTCGCTGATGAGCGTCGGAAACTACCCAGATGGTAGACCTAATTCGGCTGGGTTTCCCCAGCCGCGAGTGCCAATCGCGCCAGCGCTGGCAGGGATTTCGATCCGCTTTTGCGCATGATCGCGGCCCGGTGGTTTTCGACTGTGCGCTGGCTGATGCAAAGATCGGCAGCAATATTCTTGCTGGGATGACCGGCGAGGACCAGAATCATGATCTGCCGCTGCCGCGGCGTCAGTCTGTTAAAATGGTGCAAGGCTTCGGAGCGGTCGGCGGCGCGACCCGACGCTTCGCGCCCGTTCTCCAAGGCGCGCAGGATACTTGCAATCAGTTCAGCGCCGCCAATCGGCTTTTCGATGAAATCGACAGCACCGGCCTTCATGGCACTGACAGCCAGCCCGATATCACTGCTGTCGGTCATCATGATGACCGGCATGGGATCTTGGGCAGCCCCAAGTTGCAGCAAAAGCGAGAGGCCACCAAGATCACTCAGCGCCGTATCGGCCAACAGGCAGGCGTTGTCCTGGCGCTGATAGACCCTCAGAAACGCAGCGCCATCGGCAAATGCCTCGGCGCGAAGGCCATTTGCCTCAAGCAGCCGCCGCAGTGCCGAGCGAACATGAGCATCGTGATCGACGACAAAGACAAGGGCGCGGCTGTCAGTCACGGTAGCGCTGCTGATCCAGGCTGCTGAAGTCGGCGATGACCCCTCAACAAGTCCGACCGGATCTGGTTGTGTTTCCGATCCTGCCCTCGCGCCTTGCAATTCGGCACACCGCAACATGGCAACCTTCAAAGCCGCTGCCGCCTGCACGCGGTTCGCATCATCCAGTTCGAGTTCGGCGATCGTGAGAGCAGGCATCCGGTGGAACCTTTCGCCGAGCAGCACGCCGAGCAGCACAAGGCACGTTTGTCGGATGCATTGTTAACGCGCACCTCGCTTGAAGGTTCCCCGGCACACGAAATCCGGAAATGTTGCTCTACAAAGGTATTGGCACGTCTTCACAACGCATGACCTGCCAAATTCACGCCGCTTCTACAGCGCAGTCAGCGACGAAACAATGGACTCCGTCCAGGCATTGGCTCGGATTTGTCGGGGAACAATTTCAGCGTGCCTGGCCGACGCTGATCATTGTGCTGCTCACCACTCTCTTGTTCGTCTGCGTTTTTGACAGCAATGGCAGTGTCGGCGTCGTTGCTCATTTTTACGTCCCTGGTCTGAAAGGTCTGCTTCAAACTGAAGAGGAGCCCTGCAAAACAGGTTATTCGGAGATGTCGCCGTTTGGCAGGGTCGGAAAATACCCATCCAACGGCTCTTCCTGCTTATGCTGCTGATCACGACCGATTGAAAATTCCGGCCATAAGCTGGCAAGCGTTGTCTTGAACCAATGCCATTTGTGCGTCGCTGCGAAAGCTTTCGGCGTAGAGCTTGTAGACATTTTCGGTTCCCGATGGCCGGACGGCAAACCAGCAGTCGCGCGCGATAACCTTTATGCCGCCCAACGGCTCGGCGTTCCCCGGTGCTCGATCGATCGTTGCTATGATTGACTCGCCCGCAAGCCTGTTTGCAAGGATGTCTGCGGGCGCAAGTGATGCGAGCCGCGCGCGCTCTTCGGATGTGGCAGGCGCATCAATTCGCGCATAATGGGAGGTGCCGAGTTCCCTGGTCACACTGGCGTAGAAACGCGCCGGATCCATCCCGGTGCGCACCGTCATCTCGGCTGCCAGCAAGCCCATGATCAGCCCGTCCTTGTCTGTCGTCCACACGGTGCCATCGCGGCGCAGGAAGGACGCGCCGGCGCTTTCTTCGCCGGCAAACACGAGCGAGCCGTCGAGAAGCCCGGCGCTGAACCATTTGAAGCCAACCGGCACCTCGTAAACAGCGCGACCAATATGTGCTGCGATCCGGTCGATCATGGCGCTGGAGACCATAGTCTTGCCGATCGCGCCCGCTTGCGGCCACGCTGGACGGTTGGCGCAAAGATAGGCGATCGCGGCGACCAGATAGGTGTTGGCGGGAACAAGCCCCTGCGACGGGCAAACGATGCCGTGGCGGTCGGCATCGGTATCATTGGCAAAACCAATATCGAAGCGATCGCGCAGAGCCACCAACCGCGACATGGCGAAAGCCGAGGAACAGTCCATCCGCACCTTGCCGTCCCAATCGAGGTTCATGAAGCCAAAGGCCGGGTCTACCGTGCTGTTCACCACCGTGGCATCGATCCGATAGTGATCGATGATGCGCGGCCAATAATGCACCGCCGCACCGCCAAGCGGATCGATACCGATGCGGATGCCCGCGGCAGCAATTGCCGCCATGTCGATGACATCGTGAAGGCCGGCCACATAGGGCGTGACATAGTCATGGTGGTGGATCGATGCCGACTTGCGCGCCTGATCGTAAGGCATGCGAAGCACGCTGCGGAGCCCCTTTGCGAGCAGCTGGTTGGCGGTGGCCTCGATCCACCCGGTGACAAGGCTGTCGGCGGGGCCGCCATTTGTGGCGTTGTACTTGATGCCGCCGTCTTCGGGCGGGTTGTGCGACGGCGTGACGACGATCCCGTCCGCAAAGCCGGACGCGCGCTGCCTGTTGTGCCGCAGGATGGCATGCGAGATGACCGGCGTCGGCGTATAGCCGCCCGCTGCGTCGACCATGGTTTCGACACCATTGGCCGCCAGCACCTCGATCGCTGTGGCAAAGGCGGCTTGCGACAGGGCGTGGGTGTCGATGCCGAGAAACAACGGACCATCGATGCCGGCGTGCTGTCGATAAAGACATATCGCCTGGGTGATTGCCGCAACATGGGCTTCGTTGAAACCCGTGGCAAAGGCCGAACCGCGATGCCCGGAGGTGCCGAACGTCACGCGCTGGGCGGCAATTGCGGCATCGGGCACAAGGCTGAAATAGGCGGTCATCAACTGTGGAACATCGACCAGCAATTCCGGCGGTACCTGTTGCCCGGCCAGCGGGCTGATGACGCGCGGCGAGGGTGTGTCATGCACCAAGAATCACCTTGAGTTCATGATCCAGCGCATCGTCCACCAGCATAATCGGCGCACCGGTTGCCAGCGCGGTGCCATCAAGCATCACGGTCATCACGCCGCGACATACCGCCTGCGGATTTTCAACGATGATCCTGTAGCGGCTGGAACGATAACGAAAGGCGATTTCAAAGCCCGGCCAGGCGCGCGGAATACAGGGGGCGAGGTGCAAATGGCTGCCCTTGAGGTTGAAGCCCAGCACCGCCTCCACCGCAACGCGGCTCATCCAGGCTGCGGAGCCGGTGTACCAGGTCCAGCCGCCGCGGCCGACATGGGGCGGGTGCGAATAGACGTCGGCGGCAATGACATAGGGTTCGACCTTGTAGCGATTGACGCCGCCCGGCGTATCGGCGTGACGAATGGGATTGAGCATCGCGAGCAGTTCACCGGCCCGGTCGCCATCGCCCTGCCTGGCAAAGGCCAGCGCGGCCCAGGCGGCGGCATGGGTGTATTGGCCGCCGTTTTCGCGGACCCCGGGCGGGTAGCCCTTGATGTAGCCGGGATCACGCGCCGGCTTGTCGAACGGTGGCTCGAACAGCAGCACCAGATTGTCATCGCGGCGTACCAGATATTTGTCGAGCGCCGCCATCGCCCGGGCGGCACGCGCAGGTTCGCCAGCGCCCGAAATGACGGCCCAGGACTGCGCGATCGAATCGATGCGGCATTCGCGATCGCCAACCGAACCAAGCGGCGTGCCATCGTCGAAATAGGCGCGGCGATACCAGTCGCCATCCCAGCCCGCGCTGTCGAGCGCGGTGCGCAGGCCGGCGGCGTGCTGGCGCCAGGCTGCGGCCTTGTCCGGGCGCTGCTGGCGGTCGGCGAGCCCAGCGAAGTCGGTCAGCGCCGTATGGAGGAACCAGCCCAGCCAGATGCTTTCACCCTGGCCACCGGCCCCGATCGCATCCATCCCGTCGTTCCAGTCACCGGTGCCGATAAGGGGGAGGCCATGGACGCCAGTGGCAAGGCTGGCATCGAGCGCCAGCGCCGCATGGTCGAACAATGTCGCTGTATGGGTCGATACGGTCGGCAGGAAGAAGGCGCTCATGGCATCGGGGTTGAGCACCGGGCCGGCAAGGAACGGCACGACTTCGTCAAGCACCGCCATGTCGCCAGTCGCCTCGACATAATGCGCGATGGCATAGGCGAGCCAGCCGCGATCATCCGAGACGCGGGTGCGGATGCCCAGCCCGGTTTCGGGCAGCCACCAATGCTGGACATCGCCTTCGACGAACTGGCGCCCTGCGGCGCGCAGCAGATGCGCCCGGGCGATATCGGGCCGCGCCACGCAGAGCGCCATCACATCCTGAAGTTGATCGCGAAAGCCATAGGCGCCGCTCGATTGATAAAAGCCGGTGCGTGCCCAGACCCGACAGGCCAGCGTCTGATAGGGCAGCCAGCGGTTGACCATGATGTCGAGCGCCCGGTCGGGCGTGGTGATCTCGATGGTGCCGAGCATGTCGTCCCATTGCTGCCTGACCGCATCGAGGACGCCTTCAAGATCGGCAGCGCGGTATTTTGCCAGCAGCGCCTGCGCCGCTTCGGCCGACGCGGCCTGACCGAGAAAGCCGGTTATTTCGGTCGATTCGCCGGGCTCGAGCCGGATTTGCACCTGCAAGGCAGCGCATGGGTCGAGCCCGGCACCAACGCGTCCCGACAGTCGCGTGCCGATATTCAGTCCGCGTGGCCGAGCCAAACTGCCATTGCGGCCCAGAAATTCGGCACGATCGGCAGTAAGCGCGGTCTGCCGACCCGCAAGATCGGCGAAGGCGACATGGTCGCCATGGGTATCGTTCCAACGGTTGCGGGCGAAGATGGCGCCAGTCACGGCGTCGACCTCTGTCACGACATGGGGCGCATTGGCGCTGCGGCTGCGCCCTAGTACCCATTCGGCATAAGCGGTCACCGACAGCAGGCGGGTCCGCCCGCTGTTATTGATGATGCGCAGCCGCGAAATCTTGATCGGATCGGCGACCGGGACATACATCTCAAGCGCGAGCGTGATGCCACTGGCGGACGTTTCGAACCGGCTGAACCCCTGGCCGTGACGGGCCGTATAGCGGGTCGCCAAGTCACGGATCGGCAGCGCCGTCGGGGTCCAGAGATCGCCGTTGTCGTCATCTCGAATGTAAAAGGCTTCGCCGGCCGGGTCGCACACCGGATCGTTCGACCAGGGGGTCAACTGGTTCTGCTGGCTGTTGCCCGCCCAGGTGAAGCCGCTGCCTTCGGCGCTGACCTGGAACCCGAAAGCGGCGTTGGCGATGATGTTGAGCCACGGTGCCGGCGTGGTCCGGTCGTCCTCGAGGATGGTCAGATAGTCGCGTCCATTGTCGGCAAAGCCGCCGGTCCCGTTGAAGAATTCCAGCGCGGGCAGGGGGGCGGGTGTTGCCGGCCCGGCCGGCAAGGAACGACGGACTGGCAGCGCCGGGTTGCCGATGTCGAGGCTCGATGCCCGGCGGAGATGGTCCGCCAGCGAGCCGCGATCACCGTGCAGGACGACCCGTGCGCAGCTGGCCAGTACCGCGCACAGCGGCGCCGGGATGATATCGGCGCGCAGCACGAAAATGGCGCCCGAGCGCTGCCCTTGCGGGCCGTTTCCCGGCGGTTGATGCAGTCGCACCAGTGCGTCGAGCGCCGACTGCATGTCATCGGCATAGCTGACGGCGCGCTCGTTGATGATCACGAGATCGACGGCGAGCTGTTTCAGTCGCCAATACTCATGCGCCTGCAAAAGTTGGCGCACGAGCGCCAGATGGCTGTCATCATCGACCCTTACCATGACGATCGGCAGGTCACCGGAGATCCCGGCCGGCCATAGCTGCGCGGCATGGCCAGCGCCTGCCGCAATGGCCGCCGCCGGCGGGCGCAGCGCCGGATCGGAAAACACGACATGATTGGCCAATCGCTGGAAACGATTGGCATCATCATTGTCGATGCCGAGATGGTGAAGCTGCATCTGGGCCTGTGTCCAGGCGAGCGTGGCGGCGCGTTCGAAGGCGCCGGGGTCGCCATGCTTGTCGGCGAGCGCCAGTATGGCATCGCGCGACGGCGCAACCAGTGTCCAGAAGCTGATACGCGCCGTCGCGCCCGGCGCGATACGGACCTGGCGGCGCAGGCTGAAAATCGGATCGAGCACCGGCCCGACCGTATTCGACAAGGGCCAGCCGCCAGCGATGGCCATTGGCGCGTGGACAGTGTGGCCCCGGCCGATGAAGCGGCCGCGATCGGTTTCGAACTGGACATCGGCAGTGCTTTCGCCTTCGACGACGCTGAGTTGCGCCGCCCAGATCAACGGGTCGCTGCTCGAACGCTGCCGACGGGTGGCCAGCAACGCGCCAAACTGGGCGACAAACTCCGTCTCGACGAACAGCGCGCCGAAAGCCGGGTGGGCGGCATCATCGGCCTGGCGCGCCAATACCAGCTCGGCGTAGCTGGTGATATCGACCACGCGCGACCGCTTGCCGTTGTTGGTGATCGACAGGCGGCGAACTTCAGCGTCTTCCTCCGGGGAGACGATCACCTCGAGCAGGCTGGAAATATCGCCATCCTTGCGCGCGATGCGAGCGGCGCTTTCCGCAAAGGCAACTTCGTATTGATCGGGATCGACAAGCGTTGGCTGATAGCCGGCCGACCAGGTGGCGCCGCTGACAACATCGCGAATGAAGATATGAGCGCCGCGAGCATCGCAGGTCACATCTTCGCGCCAGCGGGTGATGGCGATGTCGTTCCAGCGGCAATAGCCCGATCCGGCGGCGGTCACCAGCGTTGCGAGGCGGCCGTTCGACAGCAAATGCGTGCGCGGCACCCGCGAATACGCCGAATGGTATCGGCGATCGGTATCGGGCGCTTCGGCAACCACGGCCAGTGCCGGGCCGCCGGCGATGTCCGATGGTGCGCGGGCGACCGCGAAATCGCGTGGCATGCGTTCCTGCAACAACAGTTCGGTGGCGCGCACCATTGGTTCGGCATGGAAGCGCGTGCGCATTCGGCTATCGTGCAGGGCGTTGCCGATGCCGATGATCAGCATTGCCTGATGATGCGCCATGAACGCCCGCACCATGACGTGGTGCGCCCCGTCGGGCAGTCGCGACCGGGTGCAATCGATCGCTTCATACCAGCCAAAGGCACCGCTGGCGCCCAGATCGGCCATCGCGCGGAAGTTCTTCGCTGCTGCCGCCGGATCGACCATCGCGGCAAGCCCGCTGGCATAGGGCGCGATCACCAGATTGTCGGCAAGGCCGCGCTTGTAGCCCAGATCAGGCACGCCGAAGCTGGAATATTGGTAAGTCTGTTCGATATCGCGGATATTATATTGCGATTCCGAAATGCCCCAGGGCAGCCCCAGCGCTTCGGCATAGGTCCGCTGGCGCCAGACGATCAAGGCGTTGGTCTGGGCCAGCAGGCTGCCAGCCGGCGCACGCATGACCAGCGACGGCATCAGATATTCGAACATCGATCCCGACCAGGAAATCAGCCCGGAACTGCCATCGATCGGTGTCAACGTGCGGCCCAGCCGGAACCAGTGCTTGGCGGGCACATCGCCCTTGGCAATGGCGACAAAGCTCGCCAGCCGCGCTTCGGACGCCAGCAGATCGTAGAAATTGCCATCAAGGCTGGCCTGGGCGCAATTATAGCCGATCGAAAGCAACTGGCGATCGGCGTCGAACAGAAAGCCGAACTCCATCGCATCGAACATCGCCCGGGCCCGCGCGGCAATTCCGGCCAGGCGACCGCCCAGGCCTTCCGCCGTCGCAGCGCCAGCCTTCAGGCCAGCAACCAGCGAGCCCGCCTCGGGATCGCCGCCGGCAAGACGCGCCATTGTGCGGCAATGATCAGGCAAGCCTGCGAGCGTCGGCATGGCGTCGGCAAGCGCTCGCCATTGCGCCAGGTCGGAGCCGGCAAGGCGCGGGGCGGCGAAACCGCCCCAGGGCGTGAGTGCCGTTACTTCGTCGCGCCATGCGGTGACGGTCGCCTGCAATGCCAGGGCCCAGACGAGCACTTCGCCGTCGTGGTCCGCAGCGGCCATGCGCTGGGCATCGTCGACCAGATCGCCAGTTTCGATGCCCAGCCCTTTGAGCATCCCCGAGACGTCGGCGGCAGTGCGTGAGGAGCCAGCCAGCCGGGCGCGCAGGGCGGCAATCCGATCCTGCAGCAGCGCGCTGGCGCCGACCTGCGCCAATTGGCCCAGGCAGTCCTCAACCCCGGCGCGCCATTGCTCGGATATCGCCGGGCCGTCGGCGATTTCGAGGCAGGCGTTGCGCAATGCCAGCAAGTGGCCTGCCAGATTGCCACTATCGACGGACGACACATAGCGCGGTTCGAGCGCGCGAAGATCGCTGGTATCGTACCAGTTGAACAGATGGCCGCGAAAACGTTCGAGCCTGTCCATTGCGCCAAAGGTTGCCTCAAGCCGGGCCAGCACGCCGATTGTGCCGAGCCAGCCAAAGTCCCGCGCCGCGATGACCGACAACAGGTACAGGCCGATATTCGTCGGCGAGGTGCGATGGGCGATGACCGCGCGCGGCGTTTCCTGGAAATTGTCGGGTGGCAGCATATTGTCGCCATCGGTCATGAAGGTTTCGAAAAACCGCCAGGTTCGCCGGGCAACACCGCGCAAAATGGCATCGTCTGCCGGCGTGACCACCACCCCCGGCGCCGGTCGCGGTGGCTGGCTTGCTCGCCACGCGATGATCGGCGACAGGCTCCACAGCAACAGCAGTGGCGCCGCCAAAAGCCAGGGGGGGCGACTGACAAGGGCCAGAGCGACCGCGACGCTCGCGGCGCAAGCGGTGCCGATCGCCAGCTGTTTCGCCAGCCGCTGCGGATCGAAGCGATGGCCATCGCGCGACTGCGCCGCGCTGACCCATTGCAGCAGGTTGCGGCGGTGAACAAAGACGCGCAGCAGCGTCCGGCCAACCGCATCGACCATCAAGAAAGCCTGATGCGCCAGAAAGACGATGAGAAACCAGCTCTGGCTGAGCCCAAGCGCGAAATCGCCCCCGACGGTGCGGGCATGGTTGCGCAGTGAGACCCCGGCGCGGACGGGCAGGATGTTGCCGAGTGCCGGCAGCAACGGCGGCAGGATGATGGTCAGCAGGATGCAGGCGGTCCAGATTTCGGCGGCCGGGTGGGGCAGCAGCCAGCCGAGCAGCAACGCCAGCAGCGCCGTCGGCGCCGACAGCGATCGCCGCAGATTGTCGACAAGTTTCCAGCGGCCCATCAACGGCAGGCGGGTGCGGCGCGCCAGGCTGTTGTCCCCGCGCCAGCGCGGGAGGCCCAAAACCCAGGGCAGCAGCTGCCAGTCGCCACGGACCCAGCGGTGCTGGCGGGCGGCGGCAACGGCATAGCGCGACGGAAACTCCTCGACGACCTCGATGTCGGAAGCCAGTGTGGCGCGGGCGAAGATGCCTTCGAGCAGATCGTGGCTGAGCACGGCGCTTTCGGGGAATTGATCCTTCAGCGCGGCTTCGAAACTGTCGACATCGTAAATGCCCTTGCCGGTGAACGAGCCTTCCTCGAACAGGTCCTGGTACACATCGGACACCGCCAGCGCATAGGGATCGAGGCCATTGGGGCCGGAGAACACGCGCTGGAACAGCGAGCCTTCGCTGCCGATCGGCAGCGAAGGCGTGACGCGCGGCTGCAACATGCCATGGCCGCGCACGACCAGCCCGATGCTGGCATCGAATTCGGGCCGGTTGAGCGGATGCGCCATCTTGCCGACAAGCCGCCGCGCTGTGCCCATTGGCAGCCGCGTATCGACATCAAGGGTGATGACGTAGCGGATGCCGGGCGGCAGGGCCGGGATTGCGCCGGCAATCGCCATGAAGCTGGTATCCGTCGCGCCCCGCACCAAGCGGTTGAGTTCGCGCAGCTTGCCGCGCTTGCGTTCCCAGCCGATCCAGCGGCCTTCACCTTCGTTCCATAGCCGTTTGCGATGCAGCAGGAAAAACCGCGGACCATTGGCGGCGGGACCGTAAAGCGCATTCAGCCGCGCGATGCCGGCCACGGCCAGATCGAGCAACGCCTGATCTTCGTCGCGATGTTCGGCAATGGCATCGAGCCAATCGGTCAACAGCGCGAAGGTAAAATGCGCATCGGGGTTGCCGAGGTGATGTTCCTCCAGCCGATCGATCTGCGCCGCGATGCCGGCCGTGTCGACCAGCAGCGTCGGGATGACGAGGATTGTCGCCAGATCGGCGGTGATGCCATCCTTCAAGGCGAGGCCCGGCAGCAAGCGGCCACCGATCGATCGGGTGATCTGGCGGTTGACGATGGCAACGGCGATATCGGCGGCGGGCAGCAGGCCGACCACGGCGAGCACGACGAGGAGCGAGGCCCCAAGCCCGGCTGGCGCCACCAGCCATAACGCCAGCGCCAGCAGCGCGAGGCTGAGCCCGGCGATCATCGCGACATAGCTGAGGATGCCGAGGTCGGAATACAGCCGGAACAGCGAGGTGCCCAGCGGCACGCGGCAGCCCAGCGCGACTTCAAAGCCCGGGCGACCTTGGCTGATCAGATAATGGCCGGGATCGCGCGTGCGCGGACTGGTGCCAGCGGCGGCCGCGCTGACCACGCGGGTCGCCACCTCGGTTTCGGACAGGCCCGACTGCCGTGCCAGTGCCTCGATGGCGCGGCGATAATGGTCGCGGCTTTGAAAATCCATGGTGGCAAAATCGCTGCCACCATGATTTGCGCGGCGCAGCACGGCGTCGACCGGACTGACCGCTTCGAACACATCGGGCCAGTTCATCATCGAAACGAGCCGCATGCTCGTGATGATATTGCGCATCGTCACATCGGTGGCGCCTTGCCATTGCACTTCATCGCGCAGGACACTGTCACCCGTCGTGCCGTCGGCGGTCAGGCGGTCGTTCAGCCAGCGCGACGCTGGCACCACGGCCGGATCCTGGTGGCGCAGACGCTGCGCGAGTTCGACCGCAAAGGCTGCCGACCAGGGCGCCGCAGAAAGGCAGGCGACGATTTCGTCATCGCTTTGCGGGTGCCCCTCGACGGCCCCGAAAATCTGGCCGGCCAGCCGGTCGGCCGCTTCGCCAGCGGCTTGCTGGACAAGGATCGCCTCGGCAAGGCGCCGCAGATTTTCCACCAGCGTGATCCGCAAGGTGATCGCCAGCGCCCAGAGTTCACCGATCGTCAGCGGTTGCACGCTTTGATAGGCTTCGACAAAGCGGATGATGTGCGGCGCATCAAAGGCGCTGTCGCTATGCGCAACCAGCGCCCATGAAATGCCGAAGACGCGAGGATAGCCCTTCAGCGGACCGTCGGCCAGCTTGGGTAGCCGGCGGTAGAAGCCGACCGGCAGATCATTCCTGATCTGGCGCAATTGCTCATCGACGATGTGGAAATTGTCGAGCAGCCAGCTCGCCGCCGGGCTGATCGTCTGGCGTGCCGCAACGGCGGCAGCGACGGCGCGATAGGCTGCGGTGAGGACGCGGCTGTTGTCATCGAGCCGGACGCCGAGCGAACGGCCGGAGCGCGGGTTGGCTGCCACCGGCTGGCTGGCAGCAAGGCTGCGGGCATGGACTTCGAGTCGTTCGACGCTGAACAGTTCGGCGCGAATGGGTGGCTCCAGCGTCACTGACCCCGGCCCCTTGAAGGAGCGAAAATAGGCGGGTCTCAATGCAATGCTCCTGGACACGGTGGGCGCGATTCCGGAAATGACGCGGAATCACGGCCCTGGTTTTGCAGGATGCTAGCGATGCAACCGGGTGCCCCGGCAGCATCGGAAACTACTCATTTGCCGAGGTCGAACCTGTGTTCAGGCGAGGCATTCCACATTGCGATGACCCGAATTTCGGGACGAGAACGGCTGTGGCTCAGCATACCGATCGACGCCGTATCGATCGCCAGATGCTCGGCCTGGCCGATAGCGAGGCCGATCCAGCGGGCCGCGAGGCTGCAGGCAAACTGGCCATGGCTGAACAAGGCGATGCACTTGTCGGAACGCGCAAGACGCTCGATCAGGCGGTCGGCGCGTGCAGCGACCGCATCAGGTGTTTCACCGCCAGGGCAGCCATCCTGGTAAATCGACCAGTCGGGAAATTCGCGGCGTATGTCGACGGACCGGCGGCCTTCATATGTTCCGTAGTTCCATTCGCCGAGGTCGGGCTCGACCATTGCGGCAGCGCCCAGCCCCGCGAGCTCGCAGGTCTGTCGCGCCCGCAGCAGGGGGCTGGTCAACACCAGCGAAAATTCGATATCGCGCAATGGCGATGCGAGGCCACGCGCCTGGGCTTCACCATGCGGCGTCAGCGGGAGATCGGTCACACCTGTATGCTGGCCGGTCAGCGACCAGGCCGTCTCCCCGTGACGGATGATGTAAAGTGTCGCCCCGGTCACGCGGAACCGGCCTCCATCGCAGCGGAGTAATGCCCGTGGATGGCCGCATGGCTGCACCGGCTGCGGTGACGAATAGCCGTCTGTGCGGCGCTGCGATTGGCGGCGTTACCGTGCCAGATATCGATCGCGGGTTGCTGCAGCGCGCGACCAAAAGAAAAGGTCAGCGGCCACGGCGTGCGGGCGCGATCGAGCCCCTGGCTGCAATTTATGGCGTTGAGTCGCGTACAGGCCAGCACCCCGTCTTGGCCGCCGGACAGAAAGGCAACGCCGGCAACGGCGGCAGGAACGGCGCGCAGCAGACAATCCAGCGTCGCCACGGCAACGTCCGCAGGGGTGATGTCGCCGGTCCAGTTACTGCCCGGCAACACCATGTTGGGCTTGAGGACGAGCGCTTCGAGCAAGACATTCTGGGTGCGCAGGGCAGTGAAAACGGTGTTCAGAACAGCATTGGTCGCTTGTTGGTTGCACGCCAGCGATTGATTGCCCGTCATGATCAATTCGGGTTCGACGATGGGCACCAGGCCAGCCTCCTGCGCCATCGCCGCAAAACGCGCCAGGGCATGGGCATTGGCGTCGATCCCGGCGCCGCTCGGCAATCCGGCGCCCACCGCCAACAGCGCGCGCCATTTGGCAAAGCGCGCCCCAAGGCCGGCATAATGCAGCAGGCGTTCGCGCAGGCCATCCAGACCTTCGGTCACCGTTTCGCTGGGGTGGAGCGCCAATGGCCTGGCACCGCGATCGACCTTGATTCCGGCGATAATATTGTGCGCTTCGAGCGCGGCCACGAAGGGTGTGCCATCGGCAAGGGTCTGGTGGATGGTCTCATCGGCAAGGATGACGCCGCTGATGTCTTCGTGCAGCTCGGGCGTGGAGATCAGAAGTTCGCGCCAGCCGCGGCGGGAGTTTTCGGTGGCAGCAATACCGGCGGCGACCAAGCGCCGGTCCATCGTCACGATGCTTTCATCGATCGCCAATATGCCCTTCCCATAGCCGACCAGGCTCTGCGCTGTCTCGACGAGATCGCTCGGCATCGTCATGCGGCATTCCATTTCCAATTGCGGATTTCGGGCATGTCCTCGCCGTGGCGGCGGATGTGCTGCCCGTGCTCGGCAAGCCGGTCATGCATCTGCTGTTTCAGCGCAGCACCGCGCGGGTCGTCGGGAAGTTGTGCGATGACGTCCAGAACCAGATTGAAGCGATCGAGCCGATTTTGGACGCGCATGTCGAACGCGGTCGTGACGCTGCCTTCCTCCTGATAGCCATGGACGTGGAGGTTGCGGTTGGCGCGCGCCCAGGTCAGGCGATGCACCACCCCCGGATAGCCGTGAAAGGCAAAGATGACCGGCGCATCGCGGGTAAAAAGCGCGTCATATTCGGCGTCGCCAAGGCCATGCGGATGCTCGGTGGCCGGTTGCAGCCGCATCAGATCGACGACATTGATAACGCGGATCGCAAGGTCGGGCAGTGCAGCGCGCAGGATCGTTACGGCGGCGAGCGTTTCCAGCGTCGGGGTGTCGCCGCAGCACGCCATCACGACATCGGGATTGGCTTCGCTGTCGGTGCCGGCCCAGTGCCAGATGCCAATGCCTTGCGCGCAATGGGCAGCAGCCGCCGCCATGTCGAGCCATTGCGGCATGGCATGCTTTCCGGCGATGACGACGTTGATGTAATGGCGGCTGCGCAGGCAGTGATCCATTACCGACAACAGGCAATTGGCGTCGGGCGGCAGATAGATGCGGGCGACGCCGGATTTTTTGGTGACGACAAGATCGATGAAGCCGGGGTCCTGATGGGTATAGCCATTATGGTCCTGCTGCCAGACATGTGAGGCGAGCAGATAGTTGAGCGAGGCGATATCGCGGCGCCACGGCAGTTCGGCGGTGATCTTCAACCATTTGGCGTGCTGGTTGACCATCGAATCGACGATGCGGATAAAGGCTTCATAGCTGTTGAACAGGCCGTGGCGACCGGTCAGCAGATAGCCTTCCAGCCAGCCTTGGCAGCAATGCTCGCTGAGCATCGAATCGATGATTCGGCCCTGCGGCGCAAGAAACGCATCGTCGGGGGAGGTTTCGGCATCCCATTGCCGATCTGTCACCTCGAATGCGGCGCCCAGCAGGTTGGATTGGGTTTCATCCGGGCCGAACAGGCGAAAATTGCGCTGATCGGCATTGCTGCGGATGACATCCGCCAGGAATTTGCCGAGGACAAGCGTGTCCTGTGCATCGACTGCGCCGGGGGCCGGCACATCGACGCGGTGGGCGCGGAAATCGGGCATGACCAGACCCTCCAGCAGCATGCCGCCATTGCTGTGCGGATTGGCGCCCATGCGTCGCGCGCCCTTCGGTGCCAGTGCGGCAAGTTCGGGACGCAGTCGCCCGTCCGCATCGAACAGTTCATCGGCGCCATAGCTTTTCAGCCAGGTCTCCAGAATGGCGAGGTGCCCCGGATGCGCCGGATCGATGCTGACCGGGATCTGGTGCGACCGAAAACTGCCTTCGACCTTTTGGCCGTCAACGGACGCGGGGCCGGTCCAGCCTTTGGGGGATCGCAGCACGATCATCGGCCACTTCGGCCGGGTTGTGGTGGTGCCGCTGCGCGCGTCGGCCTGGATGCGGCGGATGTCGTTGATGACAGCGTCTAGCACACCGGCCATGCGGATATGCATCACGGCCGGATCATCGCCTTCGACATAATGCGGGGTCCAGCCGTAGCCGCGAAAATACTGATCGAGCTCGTCGGGCGGAATCCGCGCCAGCACAGTCGGGTTGCTGATCTTCCAGCCATTGAGGTGCAGGATCGGCAGAACGGCGCCATCGCCTACCGGGCTTATGAGCTTGTTGGAATGCCAGGCAGCAGCAATTGGTCCGGTCTCGGCCTCGCCATCCCCCACCACACAGGCAACGATCAGATCGGGATTATCGAACACGGCACCAAAGGCATGGGCCAGCGAATAGCCCAGCTCGCCGCCTTCGTGGATCGACCCCGGCGTGGACGGTGCGACATGGCTTGAAATGCCGCCGGGAAAGGAAAACTGCCGGAACAGCTTTTTCATGCCGGCTTCATCGGCGCTGATATCGGGGTAAATCTCGCTGTAGCTGCCCTCAAGCCAGGTGTTCGCAACCAACGCCGGGCCGCCATGGCCGGGCCCTGCAACATAGAACATGTCGAGGTCGTAGCGGCGGATCACCCGGTTCAGATGGGCATAAATGAAATTCTGGCCCGGCGTGGTGCCCCAATGGCCAACCAGCAGGGGCTTGATGTCGCTCAGCCGCAGCGGCCGGCGCAGCATCGGGTTGTCCCAAAGATACAGCTGACCGACAGACAGATAATTGGCGGCGCGCCACCAGGCGTCGATAAGCGCCAGTTCGTCACTGCCGGTTGTTTCAGGCGTCGCTCGATCAGCGTCGCCCGTCTCCAGAGTAACTGTCGACTGTGGCATGCAATCCGTCCTGTCCTGGGCTTGCTGCATGCGATAGCCGCGCGGCAGGCTGGCAATCAGGTTCGGAAACTACCCAGCCGGCGCCGCCGGCGCGATCAGACCGGCAACATGATGTGCGATCACGGCCTCCTCATCGGTCGCGATGACGCGGACGGTGACCGCACCGGTTGTCGAAATCACGGGTTCGCCCGCCATGTTTCGGCCGGCATCGAGCGTGATGCCCAGAAAGCCCAGGCCGTCGCAGATCTGCGCGCGGATGGCGGGCGCATTTTCGCCGATGCCACCCGAGAACACCAACGTGTCGAGCCCGCCCAGTGTCGCGGCAAAGGCTCCGATCCGCTGCTTTACCAGATGGCAGTAGAGGGTGACGGCGTCGGCAGCCCTTGTGTCGTCCGGCAAGCGATCAAGCAGCACCTGCATGTCGCCGCTGATTTGCGAAACACCCAGCAGCCCTGATTCAAAGTTCACCATGTGGTGGAATTGCGCCGGTGTCATGGCTTCGCTGTGGGCCAGATAGGCGGCGAGGCCGGGATCGATGTCGCCCGAGCGTGTCGCCATCATCACGCCCGAGGCCGGGGTAAAGCCCATGCTGGTCTCCATCGGCCGACCGCGATGAACGGCCGCCAGGCTGCTGCCGCTGCCGAGATGTGCGAAGATGATCCGGCCATCGCAGGCCACTGCTCCGGCCAGACGGTGCATCTCGCGCATCAGATATTCATAGGACAGGCCATGAAAACCATAACGCCTCAGGATGCCCAGCCGGGCGCCTTGTGGAATGGCGAGCAATTGCGCGACCCGCGGCAGATCATGATGAAAGGCGGTATCGAAACAGGCGAATTGCGGTGTGCCGGGGAAGTGGCGGCCAGCGGCCGCGACCAGCGCCAGTTCGGGCGGCATATGGTCTGGATCAAGCGGCGCCAACCGGTGCAGCGCGGCAATGGTCGCCGCGTCGAGGCGTCGGGCGGTGCAGAAATCCGGTCCACCGTGGACGATGCGATGGCCGATCGCAACGAGCCTGTCGCTGCCGAGCGCGTCGCGGGCGCACGTCAGAACGCGTCTGATCGCGCTGGCATGATCGGGCGCCGCGATGGGCGTCGCGGTCGATGTTGCGCTTGATGCCGCGCCGTGGACCGACAGTCGCGCATCCGGGCCGATCCGGTCGATGGCGCCGGACCAGAGACGGCGCGCGTCGGAGGCCGAGAACAGCGCGAATTTGATGCTCGACGAGCCGGCGTTGAGCGTGAGGCTGCGGCCATTGCAGTTGCCGGCCGCAGCGCCGGGCGTCACGCGCCCGCCCAGGGGTGATGCGTTGCCGCTTCGCCGCTGCGATCCTCAGCCATGCTGGTCGGCGCGTCCGGGCCCCGGCTGAACCGACCATTCTGCCGGTTGGTCATCGCTGTCGGCTGCCGCAATTGTTGCTGTTGCCTGGATCTTGCCCGGTTTGTGGTGCGCCGGCGCATAAATGGCGTAAACCTGCATCGGATCTGTCCCGATGTTGGTGATGTTGTGCCACGTTCCAGCCGGAACCAGCGCGCACCAACCATCGGAAACGGTGGTGACGAGAGTCAGCTGGTCTTTCGATGGCCCCATCTGCACCCGCCCCTTGCCGGCTTCCAGTCGCAGGAACTGATCGGTTTCTGCATGCATTTCGAGGCCGATGTCGCCGCCTACGGGGATCGACATCAACGTGACTTGCAGGTAGCGCCCGCTCCAGGCGACGGCACGGTAGTTCCGGTTTTCCTGCGTCGCGTTTTCGATGTTGAAACTATGGGGCTGTGGCCCCGCGTCTTTGATGGTCATGTTCAACTCCTGTCGACCTGGTTTATCGCACGCCTCGCTTGGGTCACTTGCCTCTCGAGCCGGGCTGTCGGTAAATCTATTCTGGCCCGCTCATCACCGCGAATTCGACCATAGTAGCAGCGCCCGGCCTGGTGCCGGCAGGCTCGGAAATCACGCACGGATTTTGACCGCGCTCTGCCTTTACGCCCTGACGTCGTGTGCGTTCGCGTGCGCTTGTTGCCTGACAGCGGCGCCGAGGATGGCCCGCTTGGCAACGGGCTTCAGCATTTCGAGAACCAGGAAAAGCAGGCCGCCAAGCGCCGCTGCCACGCCGAGGTCGACAGCGCGCAGGTGCTCGAAACGCAGGATCGTCTGCACGGCCGGGACGAAAAGAATGACGGCGGACACGATCAGGATCGCCACCATCACATAGCCCAGCGCGACATTGCGCTGCCCCAGCGACTCGGTGAGCGCCGTGCTGAAGGAGCGGTTGATCAGGACGAGCGCGAGGATCGATGCCAGCAATGCGAAAAACGTGAGGGCGCGGACTTCGCCTTCGGGCATGCCGGCGTCGGTGGCAACGAGGAACAGCGTCGCCAGCATGGCAAAGGCAAGTCCGCCCTGGGCTACGCTCCAGCCGATCATTCGCAACGAGAACAGGCGTTCGGTGGTCTTGCGCGGTCGGCGGCGCATGATGTCCTGCTCGGCGCGCTCCGCCTCGAACACCAGCGCGCACACCGGATCGATGACCATTTCGAGCAGGGCGATATGGATCGGCCCGAACAGCAGCGGGAGCCCGAGGACGAGCGGCAGCAGGGCCAGTCCGGCGATCGGCACATGGACGGCGAAGATGAACGCCATCGCCTTGCGGATATTGTCGTAGATGCGCCGACCCAGCGCGATGGCCGTGACGATCGCGCCGAAATCATCGTCGAGCAGCACGATCGCCGAGGCTTCGCGCGCCACATCGGTGCCGCGCTTGCCCATCGCGATGCCGATATGCGCCGCCTTGAGCGACGGCGCGTCGTTGACGCCATCGCCGGTCATCGCGACGATTTCGCCACGCGCCTTGAACGCTGAAACGATGCGCAGCTTCTGTTCGGGCATGATCCGCGCGAACACCGTGACGCTTTTCAGCCGCTCGGCAAGTTGCGCGTCGTCGAGTCCGGCGAGGTCGGCACCGGTCAAGGTGTCACCAGCGGCGATCCCTGCCTCATCGGCGATGGCGCGCGCCGTGACGGCATGGTCGCCGGTGATCATCACGACCCTGATCCCTGCCGACAGGCATTCGGCGACGGCAGCCGGCACGCTGGCGCGCAACGGGTCGGCAAGTCCGATCAGCCCGGCAAGCGCAAAATCAAAATCGCGCGGCGTTTCGGGCCAGGTGGCGTCGGCCGTCATGGCGGTGGCCACGCCCAGCACGCGAATGCCGCGCGCCGCCATGGCGTCGACAGCCGCCTGAAGCGACGCCCTTGCGCTCGGGGTCAACCGGCATAGTGTGGCGATGGCCTCGGGCGCCCCCTTGGCGGCGACGGCAAAATGACCCGGCGTCGCCGCCGCCTCCCAGACATTCGCCATCGCCAGCAGTTCCGGCCGCAGTCCATAGCCATGTACCAGCCTGTCCTGGGGGCATGTTTGCGGATCGGCTTGTGCCGCAACAATGGCGATCTCCATCGGATCGACGGCATCGATGGCGCTGGCGCGTACACCCACGGCTATAATCTCGGCAAAGGCCGGCGACAGCACAGTGTCAGGCGTCGGGTTCACCGTGTCGCCACCGGGCAGCCACAGCGCCGCTACCCGCATGCGGTTTTCGGTAAGCGTGCCGGTCTTGTCGGTGCATAGCACCGATGCCGAGCCCAGCGTCTCGATCGCTGCGGCCCGGCGCGTGAGCACCCCGGCCTGGCCGATCCGCCACGCGCCCATCGCCAGAAAGATGGTCAGGACGACCGGGAATTCTTCCGGCAACATGGCCATGCCGATGGCGATCCCGGCAAGCACGGCGTCGATCCAGCCGCCGCGCAGCACGCCATAGAGAAGCACGACCGCCAAGGCGACAATGCCGCCACCGATCGCGCACAGTTTGACGATATGCGCCGTTTCGATGCGCAGCCGCGGTGCCTCGGTTTCCAGCGTCGCCAGCGAGGCGCCGATCTTGCCGATTTGGCTCGCAGCCCCGGTGGCATCGACGACAGCAAGGCCGCTGCCGCGCACCACCAGCGAACCCGAATAGACAAAGGGTTGCGCATCACCGCCCGGTCGGTGGTCAACGCCGGTGGCCGCCGCCGACACCGCAACTTTGGTCACTGGCAACGATTCGCCGCTGAGCAGCGATTCATCGATCTGGAGGTCGACGCTCTCGTGCAGGACGGCGTCGGCCGCGACCCTGTCACCTTGCTCGAGCACCAGCAGGTCGCCCTTGACGACGTCGCGCCCGGCAATCCTGACCCGCTGGCCATTGCGGATGACGAGGGCGCGCGGCGCCGAAAGATCGCGCAGCGCGTCAAGAACATGTTCCGTGCGGCTTTCCTGGACGATTGTGACCGCGATCGAGAATGTCGCAAACGCCAGCAGGATAATCGCTTCGGCAAGGTTACCGAGAAGCAGATAGGCAAGGCCACCCACCAGCAGGAGGGCCAGCATCGGCTCGCGGACAACCTCGCAGGCGATCTTGAAGGTCGATCGCGTGCCCGCCTTTGGAAGCTCGTTGGCACCGTCCGCTGCGAGCGCTGAGTCAACCTGCGCCGCAGACAGCCCGCGCCTGTCAAATGCCGGGGAAGGGGGCAGCGCTCGGTCGTTCATGCTTAAATCCAGGCACATATATGCTCACGGTTCGCCGCGATCAGCGGCGCCCGCTCAGTTCACCTGGCGCGTCGGCAAATCGCGGCGGAATTTGATCATGCGCAGCAAGGTGTTGTCCTTGATCAGATAGTGATGGAACAACGCGGCGGCGGCATGCAGGCCAATGAGGAAATATCCGATTGTGCCGACAGTTTCGTGCAGTTCCTTGATTTGCGCTGCCAGTGGCTTGCTTTGGCCGACCAGCGCCGGGAGTTCGAGACCGAAAAAGGGAATGACGGCACCGGACGCACTCAGGATGGTCCAGCCCGCGAGCGGCATCGCCAGCATGAAGGCATAAAGTGCTACATGTGTCAGCTTGGCGACGACCGCCTGCCATGCCGGCGGCGTCGGAATGATTGGTGGCGTGGTGCTTGATGCCCGGACGACAATCCGGACGATTGCGAGGACAAGCACTGATAGACCGAGCATGAAGTGCCAGGTTTTGAGGCCGTCGCGCAGGTCGCTGCCCTTCGGGAAGTTTTCGCGCAACAGGATGCAGGCGTAAACGCTGGCGATGAGCAGAGCCATCACCCAGTGAAGGACAATCGACAATGCCGGATAGCGCGAATGCTGGCTGATCATACTCATCGCAGGCCATTTTCGTTTTGGGTTCGATCTCTATTCAGGCTGGAGCGCGTCGGCCTGCTCTGCCCGCCGCAGGGGCGCGAGAGCGGGCGAGCGCGAGTTTCGCCGCTCGCTAGCATGATTGAGCCGCACCAGGGTGAAGAACGCTGTGAACCAGTCATTTGTCGGGCAGCGGCGAGTTTGCGTCGCTCGGCGGTAACTGTGGCTCGACGATTTTCGGCATTTCACCGGTGAGCGTCATCAAGAACGCGACAATTCGGCCGGTCTCGGCATCGGTCAACGTCTGCCCGAGCTGCGATGTCGCCATGACACGCACGACCTTGGCGAGATCCTGTTCTGACCCCGTGTGGAAATAGGGGGCGCTGAGCGCGATGTTGCGCAGCGTCGGCACCTTGAAGAAATAATCGTCGGCGGCATTGCCTGTGATCGCGCTACGCCCCTTGTCCCCGATTGGCCGATATTTCGCGTCTGGCGCCGCGACCAGTCCAAATTTGGCGTACATCGTTCCGCCAATATTCACGCCGGAATGACAGGCCGCACAGCCTTTTTCCATGAAAAGGGTCAGGCCGGCTTTCTGTTCTGTGTCGATCGCTGCGGAATCCCCTCGCAGAAAGCGATCGAACGGCGCGTTTGGTGTGATGAGCGTCGCCTCGAAAAGCGCAATTGCCTTTTGAGCATTTGCCAGAGAAACTGGCTTGGCATCGCCCGGAAAAGCTTCCGCAAAGGCGGTGCGATACCTTGGCAGCGCCGCCAGCTGTTCTGCGACATGCTGTTTGGGCGATGCCATTTCGACAGGGTTCACCATCGGGCCCCCGGCCTGTTGCTCAAGGTCCGTTGCCCTGCCGTCCCAGAACTGCGCAAAATTGAAGGCGGCATTGAATACCGTCGGTGAATTTCGTCCGCCGCGCGTGCCGTGAAACCCTGCGGATGTCGGCGAATCGTCGGCCCCGCCAAGGCCAAGATTGTGGCAGGATGCGCAGCTGATCGAATGGGTCGCTGACAGACGCGGATCAAAATAGAGCATCGTGCCGAGGGCAATCTTCTGCTCCGTGGCAGCATTGCCCGGCAGAACCGGCGCCGTGAAGGGCACGGGGCTGAAAAGCTCCCCGGCCTGCAGGATCAGTGGGTCGGTCGACGCTGTCATTGTCGGCCCGGTGCCAGTTTTGGTCACGCCATCGACGTTTGTCGTCGGCGGCGATTCTTTGCAACCCGTCGCCAGAAGGCAAAGGCTCACGCTCAAGAATGTGTTGAAGACTGTTTCAGTCATCGACCGCCGACGGCTCAGCGTCTGGAGATCTGAAGGACTCGCTTTCTGCACTAGCAACTTCATATCCTTGAAAATCTGCCACCAGGCCCGTTCAAAACGGGTATGGATGGTTCGGTCGCGCAATCTTCCATGCGGTGATCCTGTTATCTCTGCCGCATTCGATCGACTGGCGCAGGTCTACCGCGAAAAACGAAGCGTCGGAAACTACTCAGTCGCTTATCGTCGGCGGCTATCGGGCCGAAGCCGTAGCTGTTAGTGAGGTGGCCCCGATTGTTTGGACAGTTCGGCGGCGAAATTAAGTTAATCCCAGGTTTCGATCATGCCGGCAGATGCCGAAGCAGATACGGATAAATCCGGTGCTGCGGGTGCGGATCGCTCGTTCGCGGCCGCCGGTAGATCGGCGCCAGCCCCCATCTTGGTCATCAGCCGTCGCACCCGCCGGCGACCGATGTTTACGCCCTGGCGCCGCAGATGGCGAACCATCTGCCGACTGCCGTAGCAAAGCATGTCGAGGAACGCCGCGTCGATCATCCGCATCAGTGCCAGCGCAACCTTGGCTTTGAAATCCGCGCTATAGCGCTTTCCAGTCGTCTTCATTCCTGTCCGTCCTTCAGGACGGGAATAGCTTAACACCCTGTCCAGTTTTCCGGGGCATCCTCAGTTGCACGACCGCGACATGGGGCCATCCAGCATAAACAACGGGCAAAACTGGCAATCCTGCATGTCCGTCAACCTTGCGCGCAGCAGTGGCCGCTAGTCGTTGCTCATGAACGGCGCCGTGAGTTTGGGGCGACGACGAAATTGCAGTTCGGGAACGATTGGTGAAATAAGCTCGCCTGATGCCTGTCTGATGCCTGCTGCGGCGCTGCCACTCTTGGACACGAGTTGTGTGGGTAACCGGGGCAGATTCCTGTGCATGGGGTCTTCCCAGATCGGCCTGGGTGTGATTCACGCTGCCGGTGACTCTTTCTAGCTCCGACCCGGTTGACGCCCTGCCGCTGGCAGATTTGCGGCGTGTAGTTTCGGCGCT
>JBBRVH010000003.1:0-62713 GCA_038246995.1 Sphingomonadales bacterium | reverse complement strand
CAGCACCCAGCCCATGCCATGGATGCCCAGCGCCGGCCCCGGGGTCCAGCCGAAACGCGGCGCCAGCGTGGACGCGATCAGCGGCACCGACAACAGCCCGATCAGCCCGACCATGTTGCCGAACTGCCACCAGCCGAAAATGCGGCTGCGTTCGTGATAATCGTCGCTCAGCGCCTGACCCCAGCTACTGTGCGCCACCGCCGCCGCCGAAAAGCCGGTATACATCAGCAGCAGCCCCAGAAACGCCCGCAGCGGTGTCAGCCCGGGCGGCGCAAAGAACACCAGCACCAGCCCCGCCATCATCACCAGCCCACCCCCGAGCAGCCACGGCCGGAAGCGCCCGATCCGGGATTCGGTCTTGTCGATGCGATGGCCGAACACCAGGTCGAGCGGCAGATCGAGCCAGCGCACCAGCGAGAACAAGAGCCCCGTCATCGCCAAATCGAGCCCCAGCGTACCGGCATAATAGGGCGGCAGATAGACGACGAGCGGCAGGCCAACGCCGGTCAACGGCAGGCATGGCGCGGCAAAGGCAGCCAGCGTCCGACGATTGAGTTTCACGCGGCTTCCACTCCCCAGCGGCTGTGGGGGCGCCGCTTGGCGATGAAAGTGGCGGGAAGCGCGGCGGGATGCAAGCCGGGCATTTGCAGCCGCGGGCGGCACAGCCTAGGGATTGAAAAAATTGGGGAAGGCCGAACGCCATGACGATGAAACCACTGCTCGCCCGCCTGTTGCTCGGCGCGGCGCTGATCCTGCCCGCGACACCGCTGCTTGCGGAAACCATCGCGATCCGCGCCGGGCGCTTGATCACCGATGCGGCGCTGCCGGCGCGCGGGCCCTCGACGATCATCATCACCGATGGCCGGATCACTGCGATCAACGATGCCGGCGCACCGATCCCCGCCGGGGCAACGATCATCGATCAATCGACCAAAACCGTGCTGCCCGGCCTGATGGATGCGCATGTCCATCTTGGCGGCGATGCCGATGATGCCTGGTATGCCGCCTTCACGCCGAAGCGGACCGAGGCCTATTCGGTCGCGGTCGGCCTGCGCAACGCCCTGGTGACGGCGCGCGCCGGCTTCACCACCGTCCGCGAACTTGGCGCCGGCGTCCATGCCGGCGTGGCGGTGCGCGATGCCATCAACGATGGCCTGGCGCCGGGGCCGCGCATCCTGACCTCCGGCCCGGCGCTGTCGGTCATCGGCGGCCATGGCGACAATACCTATGGCATCAACCCCGAAGTCGCCGACGCGATCGACCGCGCCTATCCGCAGATCAACCTGTGCACCGGTGCCGATGGTTGCGCCGCCGCGACCCGCGCCGTCACCAAGACCGGCGTCGATGTCATCAAGATCACCGCCACCGGCGGGGTGCTCAGCCTCGGCAATGCCGGGCTGGAACAGCATTTCAGCGATGCCGAGTTGCGATCGATCGCCGATACCGCGCACCGCATGGGGTTGAAGGTCGCCGCCCATGCCCATGGCGCGCGCGGCATCGAAGCCGCCGCCAACGCCGGCATCGATTCGATCGAGCATGGCACCTATGCCGATGATGCCAGCATCAAGGCGATGAAGGTGCACGGCACGGTGATGGTCGCGACGCTGATGGCGATCGAAGGGTTGAAGGAACGCCTCGGCAAGGGCTTTTATACCCCGGCGGTCGAAACCAAGGCCAATCGCGTCGTCGCCTTGCAGGGCAAGCAGCTCGCCGCCGCCTACAAGGCCGGCGTGCCGATCGCGCTCGGCACCGATGCCGGTGTCTTCACGCATGGTCGCAACGGCGAGGAACTCGGCCTGATGGTCCGGCTCGGCGGCATGACCCCGCGCGACGCGCTGATCGCGGCAACCAGCGGCACGGCGAAACTGCTCGGCATCGATGGCGATACCGGCACGCTGGCACCCGGCAAGGCGGCCGATCTGATCGCCGTCGATGGCGACCCGTTGCAGGACCCGGCGGCCGTGCTGAAAATCGCTTTTGTCATGGTCCGCGGCAAGGCGATCCCGCTCGAATAAAAAGCTTTCGGAACAAGTAATTCGTTACCCCCGCGCAGGCGGGGCCCCATCGCCGGACTGTGCAAGCGCGCGACGGCTTTCGGGGGATGGGCCCCCGCCTGCGCGGGGGTGACGGGCGAATTCTGTCGCAATGAAATCGGCGCCGGCTTGCACTGGCCGCACCGGCGTCTTACAGCACTGATACACCCGACACTGGAGTTGCCCCCGATGCGTATTGCTGCCCTGCTGCTCGCCGCCACCGCTCTCGGGCTTGCCGCGCCCGGGATCGCCCAGCCGGCGCCGGCGATGACCGCCACCGCCGAAACCCCGGCAACCCGCCTGCGCGCTTTGTTCAACGCCAGTGACGAAGCCAGCCTCAATCGCAACCCCATCGGCCGGCTGTTCCGCGGTGATCTGAGCCACGCCGGCGAATTCGGCGACGGCCTGTCGGATGCGTATCTCGCCGCCGAGAAAAAGGCCGCCGAAGCTGATCTAGCAGCGCTTGCCGCGATCGATCGGGGCGCGCTCGATGCCAATGACAAGGTCAGCTACGATGTTTTCAAATGGCAGCGCTCGACCGATCTCAAGGGTTTCGACCCGGCGATCATCGCGGCGACCATCGTCCGCCCGATCGATCATTTCTATGGCTTCCACACCTTTTTCCCCGAATTGTCGTCGGGCGAAGGCGCGGCGCCCTACAAGACCGTCAAGGATTATGACGACGGCCTGTCGCGCATCGATGGCTTCACCACCGCCATCGACGCCGCCATCGTCCGTTTCCGCCAGGGCATGAAATCGGGCGTCGTCCAGCCCAAACTCGTCGTCCAGAATGTCATCGACCAGCTCGATGGCCTGCTGGCGCCGGGCGTCGATGGCGCCGTCATGATGAAGCCGGTGGCCAAGTTCCCCGACAGCATCCCGGCGGCCGACCAGGCGCGGTTGAAAGCGGCCTATGCCGCGGCAGTCGGCGGCAAGGTCAACCCGGCCTTCACCCGGCTGCGCGATTTCCTGAAGAACGACTATCTGCCGGTGGCGCGGCCATCGGTCGGCCTGTCCGAAATGCCGGGCGGGGCGAACCTCTATAAATATCTCATCGCCGCCACGACGACGACCGACATGACCCCTGATGAAATCCACAACATCGGCCTCGCCGAAGTGGCGCGCATCACCAAGGGCATGGAGACGGTGAAGGGCCAGGTCGGCTTTACAGGCAGCTTGAAGGAATTTTTCGATTTCATCCGCACCGATGACCAGTTCAAGCCGAAATCGAAGCAGGACCTGACCGACCGCTATTATGCCGTCGGCAAGCGCGTCGATGCGGCGGTCGGCAGCCTGTTCAGCACCCTGCCCAAATCGGCGCTGGAAATCCGCCCGGTGCCGGCCTTCAAGGAAAAGACCGACGCCGGCGGCAGCTACCAGGGCGGCACCCCCGATGGCTCGCGGCCCGGCGTGTTCTATTTCAACACCTATGACCTGCCGTCGCGCACCACGCCGGGCATCGAAACGCTGTACCTGCACGAAGGCGTGCCGGGGCATCACTTCCAGATCAGCCTGGCGCAGGAAAATACGTCGCTGCCGCCGTTCCAGCGCTTCGGCGGCAACACGGCGTTCGTCGAAGGCTGGGCGCTCTATGCCGAATCGCTCGGCCCCGAATTGGGCATGTTCAAGGACCCGTATCAGTTGCAGGGCCGCTATGATGACGAGATGCTGCGCGCCATGCGGCTCGTCGTCGATACTGGCCTGCATTCAAAGGGTTGGACCCGCGACCAGTCGATCCAGTACATGCTCGACCACAGCGCGATGGGCAAGACCGACGCCACCGCCGAAGTCGAACGCTACATCGCCATCCCGTCGCAGGCGCTGGCCTACAAGGTCGGCCAGTTGACGATTTCGCGGCTGCGGGCGAAGGCGGAAAAGGCTTTGGGGCCGAAATTCGATATCAAGGGGTTCCATGCCCAGGTGTTGATGACCGGGGCGCTGCCGATGGCGGTGCTGGAGAAGAAGGTGGATGATTGGATCGCAGCGCGGCAGCGCGCAGCGTAGCGGCGCGCAGACTCGCGCAAGATCGGCCAGCGAGGCGCCGGGGCCTTCCCCCGGCGAACTCGTCTGACGCCAGCTTGGGCTTTGCCCAAGCCCTTGCTTGCTTACTTTCCCTCCCGTCATCCCGGGCGCAACCCGGGACCCAGCGTTTCTCTGTCATGCCAGCGAAGGCTGGCATGACAGGATAACGGAACACGGCATTCTGGAGGGAAAAGGCAAGCCGGGCAGCGAGCCCCGGGGTGACAGGCCAGGACAGACATCAGCCTTGACTTTTATCACCTATTTGGTTATAAGAGTGCGCGTTTCGCTCTTTGACATCGTCAGCACCACCTGTAGGCAATGAAGATATCTCTTTGCTGCGAAAACGCCATTGGGCGTGACTATCGTGACTTTCTTAACGGCCGGTAACTTTTGCGGTGAGCGCACCGGGCGCTTTTCGGACTTCGCCTTCTCCCGCTGGGGGAGGGAAGTGACAGGCAAGGGCTTGGGCAAAGCCCAAGCTGACGTCAGACGGGTTCGGCGGGTGAAGACCCCGCCGCCCCGCTGGCCGGTCTTGTGCCTGTCGGCACGCAACGCTGCGCGTTGCGCGCTCGCGTCACAGCGACCCGAACGCCGCCAGCCGCCGCGATAAAGCCTGCGCCGACTTGGCATCCCCGGCCTTCAACGCCGCCGCCATCTGCACGCCCTGCGCCCGCATCATCGCTTCATAGGCATCGTCCGCCGGCAACTGCGCCACGCCTTGCAACAGTTGCGCCGCCTTGCCGGCATTGCTCTTGTCGAGATCGAGCAGGGTCTGCGCATAGAACACCCGGTACACCGGATTGGCCGGCGCCAGCTTCAGCGCCCGGCCAAAGCCGCTATCCACCTCCGCTGCCTTGGCCCCCAGCACCGCCGACGCCATGAAGCCGCCCAGCGTTGCCACCGCGCCGCCGTGCCAGCCGGCCACCGAGGCCCAGCCGAGCGGTTCATTGGGATGCGCCGCCCGCCACGTTTCGAACCCCTTGCGCGATTCCTTGCCCAGCCCGGCGGACTTGGTCAGCTTGGCGCGATAACCGATAGCCACCGCCTTTTGAAACAGCGCATCGCCATTGCCCGGCGCCCGGGCCAGCGCCTTGTCGAAATCGGCCTCGGCGCTGGCAATCAGCGCCAGCGCCTGCGTCTTGTCCCGCGTCAGATACGCCGCCTGCACCAGTTGCGCCCGGCCCGACAGCACCAGGCTTGCCGGCGTCGCTTCGGCGCGGCCGTCGCGGACGACCATCGCCCATTTGCCATCGTGAAAATTGGTCACCGCATCGGCGAGCGCCGGGGTGGCGAGGGTCAGCAGCAGCGCGGTCAGCAGGATTTTCGTCATGGTATCTCCGTCATCGCCAGCGCGCCCGCAATCAGCCCCCGGGTTTCGGCGAGGCCATAGAGCGCGATGAACGAACCCATACGCGGTCCCTGTGAACTCCCGATGAGCGTTTCGTAAAGCGCCTTGAACCAGTCGCGCAGATTGTCGAAGCCGGCGGCCTTGCCGGCCTCGTACACTTCGAACTGATAGGCCTCCGCCTCGGCACCCTCGCCAACCGCCGCGAGGCGGGCATCAAGATCGCGCAGGGCGGCGGCTTCCTGCGCCGTGGGCGCGCGGCGCTTGAGGCCGGGCATGACGAAATCCCGGGCATAGCGCGCCGCATGGCGGACCAGCCGGTCGAGCAGCGGGTGCGTCGCCGGGCTGGTGCCGGGTGCCTGCCGCGCGACATAGGCCCACAGCTTGTCGGGGTCGTCGGTCGCGGCCACCGAAGCAAGGTTCAAAAGCAGCGAAAAGCTGACCGGCAGGGCGGCCACCGGCGGCGTGCCTTCATGGACATGATGCACCGGGTTGCCGAGCTGCTGTTCAACCGGCTGTTCGGGGTATTTGCCCAGGAAATCGGCATATTCGTCGATGGCACGCGGGATGACATCGAAATGCAACCGCTTTGCCTTGCGCGGGCTCTGGAACATGTAAAGCGCCAGCGATTCCGGCGGGCCATAGTCGAGCCATTCCTCGATGGTCAGGCCATTGCCCTTCGACTTGCTGATCTTGGTGCCTTCGGCATCGAGGAAGAGTTCATAGTTGAAACCTTCGGGCGGCCGCGCGCCGAGCACGCGCGTAATCCGCCCCGATAGCATGACCGAATCGATCAGGTCCTTGCCCGCCATTTCATAATCGACCCCGAGCGCCACCCAGCGCATCGCCCAATCTACCTTCCATTGCAGCTTGCAGGCGCCGCCGGTGACCGGAACGGTGACGCTTTCGTTGGTTTCGGGCCGCACATAAGTGACCGTGCCGGCCGCCACGTCGCGCGCGACGATCGGCACCTGCAGGACGATCCCCGACACCGGGTCGATCGGCAGGAAGGGCGAATAAGTGGCGCGGCGTTCGGGGCCGAGCGTCGGCAGGATGACGTTGATGACCGCGTCATAGTTTTCGAGGATGCGCAGCAGGGTCGCATCGAACCTGCCGGCCTTGTAGCAATCGGTCGACGACAGGAATTCATAATCGAAGCCGAAGCCATCGAGGAACGCCTGGAGCCGGGCATTGTTGTGCTGGCCGAAACTGGGGTGGGTGCCGAACGGATCGGGCACCACCGTCAGCGGCTTGCCGAGATTGGCGCGCAGCAATTCGGGGTTGGGGATACCGTCGGGCACCTTGCGCAGGCCGTCCATATCGTCGCTGAAGGCGATCAGCCGGGTCTTGACGCCGGGTGCCAGGCTTTCGAAAGCGCGGCGCACCATCGTCGTGCGCACGACTTCGCCAAAGGTGCCGATGTGCGGCAATCCCGAGGGGCCATAGCCGGTTTCGAAGATGACGCCGGCATCGGGAAAGCCGTCGGGGTAACGCGCGATCAGCTTGCGCGCTTCCTCATAGGGCCAGGCCTTGTTTTCGAGCGCCGCGGCGCGAAGTTCGGTGGTGTTGCGCATCTGTTCCGTCTAATCCTTGTGCATGTTCTGTGGCGACTCTGCCCCAAAGGCGCAAGCGCGACCTGCTCCCTCCCCCCGTCGGGGACGCGTGTGATCACCTTCCCGGCTCTCGCCGCCACCCATGCCGGGGTCTGGATCGCCCCGCCCGATGGCCCGGCGCTTGCCGTCGGGCGCGGCGAGGCCATTCGCCGCGCCGCCGATGCGCCGCATATCCTGCTCAACGCGCCGGTCATCGCCAGCCGGCTCGGCTATCCCGAACTCGGCGGGCTCGACCTGCTCGAACTTTTCGCCTTCATCCACCCGGCGCGCTTTGCGGTGCCGACACCGCGCGGGCTGGCGACAGCGCTCGGGATCGACCCGCCGACGAGCGACAGCGACGCCGGCTTCCTGCTGCGTGCCGCCCGCGCGCTGATCGACACCCTCGACGACCCCGCCTGGCCGGCGCGCCATGGCGCCTGGAGCATCCTGCAGGCCCTGTCGCGCCAGCGCTGGAGCTGGGCGCCGCTGCTCGTAAAGCGGCTGCGCAAGCCCGAGCCGGCCGAGCGATCGGTCTTCACCAAATTGCCGAAATGGGAAGAAGCGCCGCCGCGCCCCGCCCCGCACAGCATTGTCCTGCCCGATGCCGTCATCGATGCCCGGCTCGATGCGATGCTCGGTGACGGCGCCGAACGCCGCGTTGGCCAGCGGGCCTATGCCCGGGCGGTGGGTGCCGCCTTCCAGCCGCGGCGCACCCCGCACGGCCCCAACATGGTGCTCGCCGAAGCCGGCACCGGCATCGGCAAGACCTTGGGTTATCTCGCCCCCGCCAGCGGCTGGGCGGCGCGCGCCGAAGGCACCGTCTGGCTGTCGACCTTCACCAAGGCGCTGCAACGCCAGCTCGATCAGGAAGCGGCGCGCGCCTACCCCGATCCGGCCGAAAAGCGCGCCAAGGTCGTGGTGCGCAAGGGCCGCGAGAATTACCTCTGCCTGCTCAACCTCGAAGACGCGGTGCAGGGCGGCTTTGCCAACCGCGCCCAGGTGTTCGCGCAACTGGCGGCGCGCTGGGCCGAATACAGCCGTGACGGGGATATGGTGGGCGGCGACCTGCCCGGCTGGTTGCCGGCACTGTTCGGGCGGACAAGCTTTTCGGGGCTGACCGACCGGCGCGGCGAATGCATCTATGCCGGCTGCCCGCATTACCGCACCTGCTTCATCGAACGCGCCACCAGGGCCTCGGCACAGGCCGATCTTGTGATCGCCAATCACGCGCTGGTGATGATCAACGCGGTGCGCGGGCGGGCAGAAGGCCAGCAACTGACCCGCCTGGTTTTCGATGAAGGTCATCACCTGTTCGACGCGGCCGACGCGACCTTTGCCACCGAATTGTCGGGCCGCGAGGCGATCGAGCTGCGTCACTGGCTGCTGGGGCCGGACCGCACCCAGAATGGCCGCAGCGGCGGGCGCCGGCGCGGGCTGGCAGCGCGGCTGGCGGAACTGGCGGGTTATGACGACGAAGGCGCCGCCGCGATCGACGCGGTGATCGCCGCAGCGCGCACCCTGCCCGCCGAAGGCTGGCTGCAACGCATCGGCGGCGGCGAACCCGATGGCCCGATCGAAACCCTGCTCGCCGCGGTGCGCAGCCAAGTGTTTACCAGATCCGAAGGCAAGGGCAGCGCCGACGCCGGCTATGGCCTGGAAACCGAAGTCGCCGAAATATTGCCCGCCGTCATCGATGCTGCCGCGGCTGCCGCGATGGCGCTCGCAAAACTGGCGGCGCCGATGGCGGTGCTCGAGGCTCGGTTGAAGGCGCTGCTCGACGAACCGCCCGACTGGCTCGACGGCGCCGGCCGCGCCCGCACCGAGGGCGCCGCCGCGGGCTTGCGCCTGCGCTGCGAAACCATCGCCGCCTGGACCGGGCTGCTGGCGCGGCTTGGGGGCGCCGCCGATCCGGCCTTTGTCGACTGGTTCGCGCTCGCCCGCATCGAAGGCCGCGAGCTTGATATCGGCATCCACCGCCACTGGCTCGATCCGATGCGGCCTTTTGCCAAGGCGGTGCTCGAACCCGCGCACGGCGTTCTCGTCACCTCGGCAACGCTGCGCGGGCGCGGCGAGGCCGATGATGGCTGGGCCGTCGCCGATGCCCGCACCGGCGCCAGCCATCTGGCGCTGCCGCCCACCCACTTCGCCGCCGCCAGCCCGTTCGATTATGCCGGCAACGCCCGGGTGATCATCGTCAACGATATCAAGCGCGGCGACATGGCCGGGCTGGCGCACGCCTATCGCAGCCTGATCGAAGCGGCCGGCGGCGGCACCTTGGGGCTGTTCACCGCCATCGCCCGGCTGCGCGCCGTGCACGCCCGCATCGCCGATCCGCTCGCCCGCGCCGGGCTGCCGCTTTATGCCCAGCATGTCGACCCGATCGAGACCGGCACCCTCGTTGATATTTTTCGCGCCGAACCGCGCGCATCCTTGCTCGGCACCGATGCACTGCGCGATGGCGTCGATGTGCCGGGCGCCTCGCTGCGGCTGGTGGTGATGGAAGGTGTGCCGTGGCCGCGCCCGACGGTGCTCCACGCGGCGCGCCGTGCCGGGCTCGAAACCGGGGGTGGCACGGCTTATGACGACCGGGTGACGATGGGCCGGCTGGCGCAGGCGTTCGGGCGCCTCATTCGCCGGGCCGACGATCGCGGCTGTTTCGTGCTGATCGGCCCCGCCGTGCCGTCGCGGTTGCTGGCGGCGTTTCCGCCCGGCACGCCCGTTGATCGAATCGGGCTCGATGCCGCCGTGGCGCTGGTCGCAAACACCCCGCATCAGGGTCTTGCGACCCCGGCGCTCCCGCGCCATGGTGATGCGATCATCGGCAGCGATGATGGCGAGGTTGGGGAGCGCGGGTGAAGACGCTGACGTTGCTGCGGCACGCCAAATCGGGCTACGACGATCCGCTGCTGCGGGATTTCGATCGGCCGCTCAGCGACCGCGGCCGGCGGGCATCGCTGCGCATGGGGCAATGGCTGCGCGAAGCCCAGGACAAGGGCGACATGCCCGATTTCGACCATGTCTTTGCTTCCCCCGCCGTGCGTTGCAAGCAGACGATCGAGGGCGTCGAGGCGGGCATGAACGGGCGCCTCGCGCCGATCTATGAAAAGCGCATCTATCTGTCGTCATCGGCGACATTGGTCGAACTGGTCGCCGGTTTTGCCGATCACCACGAGCACGCGATGCTGATCGGCCATAACCCGGGGCTGGAAGACCTGTTGCTCGAACTGGTGCCGCCGGGCAGCACGCTGCGCGACGAAGCCGAGCTGAAATATCCCACCGCCACCATCGCCCGGCTCGATCTCGCCATCGATCGCTGGGCGCAGGTCGATGGCGGCCATGCCGTGCTGGCGCAGTTCGTGCGGCCGCGCGATCTCGATCCGGCGCTGGGGCCAGATGATTAAGCCGGTATAAACAGGGAACTACTTTCGCATGCTGGCAGATTTTCTTTTACTCAAGGTCTCGAGGCTGCTGCCTGCCCTGGCCCCCGTCATCGCCCTCACCATCGCCACACCGGCCATGGCGCAAACCGCCACCGGCAAGGCAGCAGCCGGGGTTGAAGCGCCCAAAATGGCGTTGCCCACCGATTTCCGCCGGTTGACGGTCCTGGTGCGCGACATGGAAAACAGCCTGAAGCTGTATCGCGACATCATCGGATTGAAGCTGAATTATGATCAGCGACTGACGGTTTCGGGCGTCGCACTGCCCGCCGGCGTGCCGGGCAACAAGGTGCGGCTGGTGCTGCTCAACGGCAATGATCCGTTCATCGGCTGGATCGGCCTGATGCAATATTTCGATCCCGCCCTGCCGGCGAAAGACCCCTACCCCAAGCGGCTCGAAGCCGGTGGCCATGTGCTGATCTTCAACACCGATGATGCAGCGAAGCGCTGCGAAATGGCCAGGGCGGTGCCCGGCGTTACCTTCACCGCCGAGGTGCGCGAACAAGTGTATCCCGGCCGCAACGGCGGCGCCGACATCCATGTCATGGGCTGCAATTTCTTCGATCCCGATGGCACGCTGGTCGAAATGAACCAAATCGTCGAAGCCAGGAAATAGCGGTTACGCCCGCAATAGCGGTTACGCCCGCAACAGCGTGACGAAGGCATAGCCCGGGCGATCGCCTTCGGGAGGATGGCTTTCGCGCGCCACCTCGCGCCAGCGCCCCGGATCGAAGGCCGGCAGCCGGGTATCGCCATCGGGTTCGGCATCGACTTCGGTCAGTTCGATCCGCGTCGCCGATGGCAGCGCCTCGGCATAGATTTGCGCGCCGCCGATGACCATGATCCCATCGGCGCGGGCGCGCGGATCAAGGCCTGCCGCCGCGACCGCTTCGGCGAGATTGGCCGCGATCGACACGCCCGGAAACCGCCAGTCGGGATCGCGGGTGAGCACGATGTTCTGGCGACCGGGCAGCGGCTTGCCGATGGATTCGAAGGTCTTGCGGCCCATGATCACCGGCTTGCCGACCGTCATCCGCTTGAAACGCTTCAGATCGTCGGGCAAATGCCAGGGCAGCGCGCCATCCTTGCCGATGACACCGTTCTTCGCCCGCGCGACGATCAGGACGAGATCGATCACACCGCCACCGGCGCGGCGATATGCGGGTGCGGATCATAGCCCGTCACCGCGAAATCATCGAAACGAAAGCTGAAGATGTCATCGGGCCGACGGGTGATCTCGAGCCGCGGGAACGGCCTGGGGTCGCGCGCCAGCTGCTGGGTGACGAGATGTTCGTGATTGGCATAGAGATGGCAATCGGCACCCATCCAGACGATCTCCCCGGGTTCGAGATCGCATTGCTGGGCGAGCATGCGCAACAGCAACGCCGCTTCGAAAATGTTGAAGCCGAAACCGAGCCCGAGGTCGCACGAGCGCTGGTAAAGGATGCCCGACAACCGACCATCAGCGACGAAATACTGATAGGTCATGTGGCACGGCGGCAGCGCCATGCCTTCCAGTTCAGCGACATTCCAGCCGGTGAAGATGTGGCGGCGGCTGGCGGGGTTGGTCCGCAGGCCGTGGACCAGCGCGGCAATCTGGTCGATGCCATCGGCGTCGCGGCGAAACAGCCCGTCGCCGGTCGGCACATAGCGCGGCCAATGCCGCCATTGCGCGCCATAAACCGGGCCGAGATCGCCCCATTCCGAGGCAAAATCCGCATCGGCGAGGAGGCGCGCTTCGAAGCTGTCGCGGTCGATCGGCGCGGTTTGCGTCGCGTTGAAGCGCGCCAGCGGCCAATCGGTCCAGATATGCACACCCTGCGCCACCAGCGGCGCGATGTTGCGATCCCCCGACAGGAACCACAACAGCTCGCGCACCGCCGATTTCCAGAAGATGCGTTTGGTCGTCAAAATCGGCACGCTGCCGTCCGACAGGTCGAAGCGCATGGTTTCGCCGAACAGCGCGCGGGTGCCGGTGCCGGTGCGGTCACCGCGCACCACGCCATCGCGCCAGACGCGGCGCATCAGATCGAGATATTGGGTTTCGCCGTGCATGCCTTACCCCCTATCAGGGATATAGCCGCGAACAAGCCGTGCCGCCAGAAACAGTGCCAGTCCATGGGGGACAAAAGGCATGGCGATGCAAGCAGTTCAGACAGCGCGCAAAGGCGGTCACGCGGGGTTTCCCTTCGTCACCGGCAGTGCCGTTCCCGCGCCTGTTTCGCCGGCTTCTGCCCCTGCGCGACTCGTGACCAGCCACAATCGCGATATCTTTCGGGTCCAGCGGCTCGAAATGCATGCGGCGCGCAAGCAGGTGTTCATCGATCAACTGCGCTGGGACCTGCCGGTCAGCGACGGTGCCTATGAAATCGACGAATATGACCGAGACGACACGATCTACCTGATCGTCGTCGATGGCAGCGGCGCCGGCCATCTCGGCTCGGTGCGGTTGCTGCCCACCGACGGCCCGCACTTGCTGGGGGACAAGTTTGCCCGGCTGTGCGCCGATGGCGTGCCGCGCGGCGCCGATATATTCGAAATTACCCGGCTCGTCACGCAGCCCGGCCTGTCGCGGGCCGAAGCGACGCGGGTGCGGCAATTGCTGTCGCTGGCGATCATCGAATTCGCCCTGGCGCACAAGGTTCGCCATTTCACCATGATGACCCACATGGCCTATCTCGCCTCGGTCATCGCGGTGGGCTGGGATTGCGAACCGCTCGGCATGCCCGAGGAAATGGATGGCGTCGCGGTGGCGGCACTGCGTATCGATGTCGATGCTGCCACGCTCGCCCGGCTGCAGGGCCAATGGAATCTGGTCGGACCCGCCCTGGCGTTCGACTACACAGAATCGGCAGTCACGGAATGAAGGCGTTTTGACCCTGCGTCCCATCCGTCACTTGCCGAGGGCGCCCCGGCGATCGCCAGAAAGAGCAAACGGCCCTCCCCGTCTGCCCGTTCGTGATCGTTCCGGGGCGTCCATCCGGTTTGCGCGCCCGCATCGCTGCGCGCGCTGAGCAGCAGGCATGGCCGAAGCCGTCGTTTTCGGCGTCAGCATCTGGCAATTGGCCCTGCGCGAACTGCTGATCATCGTGGCGTGCGCCGTGCTTGTCTCGGGGCTCGACGATCTGTTCATCGATGGCGTCTATTTCACCCGCACCCTGTGGCGCCGCCAGACCATCTATCGTCGCCATGTTCGCGCCAGTGCGGAATCGATCCGCCGCCGCGATCCGGCACCGATCGCCATCATCGTGCCGGCCTGGGATGAAGCCGCGGTCATCGGCGCGATGCTCACCGATCTTGTCACCCGGCTCGATTATCCGCGCTACAGGGTCTTTGTCGGGCTCTATCCCAATGATCCGGCGGGCCAGGCGGCGGTCGCGGCGGTCGCCGATCACCATGTCGAAGCCGTGATCTGCGCCCGCCCGGGGCCGACGACCAAGGCCGATTGCCTCAACCACCTGTGGCGGGCGCTGGTGGCGCACGAGGCGCGCAGCGGCACGACCTTCAAGGCGGTGGTGCTCCACGATGCCGAAGATGTCGTCCACCCGCAGGAACTATGGGTGTTCGATGCGCTGGTGCCGCGGCTGGCGCTGGTGCAATTGCCGGTGCTGCCGCTGCCCGATGCCGGATCGCGCTGGATCAGCGGGCATTATCTCGACGAATTCGCCGAAAGCCACACCAAGGACCTGGTGGTGCGCGAGGCGCTGGGCGCTGCCGTGCCATCGGCCGGGGTGGCGACCGCAATCGATCGCCGGCTGCTCGGGCGCATTGCCGATGCCGCTGGTGGTGCGCCCTTCGATGCCGATTGCCTGACCGAGGATTATGAACTCGGCCTGCGCATCAAAGCATTGGGCGGCCGCGGCGGCCTGGTGCGGCTGCGCAGCGGCGATGACCGGGTGGTCGTGGCGACGCACGAACATTTTCCCGCCACCTTCGACGCGGCGCTGCGCCAGAAAACCCGCTGGCTGATCGGTATCGGGCTCGCGGGGTGGGATCGGCTCGGCTGGCCGGGGGGCCTGGCCGATCGCTACATGCTGGTGCGCGATCGCAAGGCATTGCTGACCGCGCTGCTGACGGTGGCGGCCTATGGGGTGGCGGGGCTGTTGCTGCTCGGGCAGGTCGGGCAGTTCCTGCTGCCCGGGTTGCCGCCGGCGCCCGCCTATGGTGCCGGGCTGGTGGCGCTGTTGTGGCTCAACACCGCGCTGCTGGCGTGGCGGCTGCTGATGCGCGCCTGTTTTGCCGCGCACGCCTATGGCCCGCGCGAAGGGCTGCGCGCCATTCCGCGGGCGGTGGTCAGCAATGTCATCAACGCCGCGGCGGCACTGGCGGCGGCGCGGCGCTATCGTGCCATTCTTTCGGGCGATGCGCGGCTGGAATGGGACAAGACGGCGCATCGTTTCCCCGGCAAGGGCGTGGCGGCCGAATGACGGCGGGGCGACCCCTGCGGTTGCTGCTGGCGGTCGGGCTGGCGCTGGCGGTGTGGCTGGCGCTGCGCCTGCCGCTGCTGCAGCGCGATCTCGCCGTGTTGCAGGCCGAACCCGGGCCGCTGCTGCCGCAACCAGCGGCGGGGCTGCTGCCAGTGGCGTTGCGGGCGCCGCCCGATGTCGCCGTGGCAGCCGCCGAAGTCGTGGTTGCCGAAGCCGCCCTGGCGCTGGCGCGGGCGCAATTGCAACTGGCGCAGCTGCGTGCCGGGGTCGCGTTGGCGCCACCGGCTTTGGCCATGGCGCCGCCGGCCCATGCACCGGCCGCAGCCCCGCAACATATTGCCTACGCGCCGGCGCCAGATCGCGCCTACGCGCCGCGGCCACGTCTTGCCCCGGGCTGGACGCTGCCCTTGCCGGCCGTGCTGCCGCCGCAAACCGCCGCAACGCCGCCCGTTGCCGCACTATCCGCCACCACAACAGCACCGGTATTACCTGTGCCCTCCCCTGGCCATGATCTGGCCACCGCCGCCTATGCGCGCCTTGCCGCGGAAGACAGGCGCGGTGCGGTGGTGCTGTTCGATGCCGCACTGGCAAGCGATCCGGTGCCCGGCGATGCAAAGCTGCGGCCCTTGTGGACGGCCGAACGCCGGCGGCTGGTGCGGCGCTGGTCGGCCGATGCCTATACCCTGTTCCGCGAATCCGGCCCGGCCGGGCCGGCGGCGAGCCCGGTGCTCGGCGGCGGTCAATCGGGCGGCACGCTGGCCTGGACCCTCGATCCGCTGGCGCGGCGTCCGCTGGCGCTGGTGGCGCGCTACAATGCCGCCAGCCTTGCCGGCCGCATCGATCCCGCTACCGGCCAGGCCGCATTCGGGGTGCGCTGGCAGCCGGTGACAGGCGTCAGCATCAGCGCCGAACGGCTGGTTTCGGCAGGGGTGTTTGCCCGGGATGACTGGGCATTGCGCGTTGCCGGAGGTGCCGAAGGCAAGCGCGGCCGTATTCAGTGGAGCGGTTATGGCGAAGCCGGCGTTCTGGGCGCCGGCGATGTCTTTGCCGGTGGCCAGGCCCGTGCCGGGGTGCCGGTGCTGCGGATCGGCAAATTGTCGGCGATCGCCGGCCCCGGCGGCTGGGCGAGCGTACAGCACGGCAGCGGCTTTACCAGCGGGCGAGTCGATCTGGGGCCGTCACTGCTGGTGCGCGCGCCGATCGGCAAGGCGTCGGTCGAAGTGTCGGCGGACTGGCGCTTTCAGGTTGCGGGTAATGCCCTGCCCGGCAGCGGCCCGGCGCTGACGCTTTCAACGGGGTTTTGAAGCGGTGGGCTACTCCCTCCCCCTTGCGGGGAGGGCGACTCGGCGAAGCCGAGCGGGGTGGGGGTTCGCGTGTGGGCATGGGTGCAACCCCCACCCCGCTCGCTTCGCGAGTCGCCCTCCCCGCAAGGGGGAGGGAGGGAGCGTGTACATCTCCGACGATTTACGGCCCCCGCCGGCGCGAAACGCGGCGGCGGGGGCCAGCCCTCCCCGGCTAACCGATCGCTGTGTCCGCGCCGTCGCGGCCATTGTCGTTGGCGACGCGGCGGCGTTCGCCCAATTTGCGCAGCAGCGCGCGGGTGCGCAGCAGCGTCAGCAATTCATTGACGACCGAAACGCCGCGCTCGGCCATGTCGAGCGCCCGCGCTTCCCCGACATGGCCGGCGGTGCGTTCAAGGAACAGGCGCATTTCCTGGTTGGTGATCCATTCGATGAAATCGAGATAAAAACGCATCTGCTGGCCGGCAAAGCCGAGTTCGGCGGTAAAGCCGATTTCGGCAAGATCATCGACGGCATGGGCGATCGCGGCGTCGCGCGCCGTGACGCCGCCGTCGCTATCGACGCTGATCATGCCGATCTCGCGCAGTTCGGCAATGGCGGTGTCGCCTCCCGACAATTGCGTCGCCAGCGCCGCCACCGGCACCCGACCGGCGCTATCGCCAAGCCGGGCTGCCAGCATCGAATCGAGCATCGGAAAGGCATCGGCCGCCAGCCAGCGATCGCCGCCTTCGGCTTCGAGCAGGGTGCGGATGACCGCGAGCGGCAGGAAACGTTCTTCCTGCAGGCGCTTGATGGCGCGCAGGCGCTGGACATGGTCGTCACTGTAGAATGCCGAATTTCGGCTGGCCCGATCAGGCTCGGGCAACAGGCCTTCGCGGATATAGTAACGGATGGTTTCCCGCCCGACGCCGCTCGCCTTTTCCAGATCTCGCATCCGCATTGCTTGCGGTTTACTCCACGCCCCGAATGATTCGCGGTTACTAGCAGTTTCTGCGGAGTCTGGATACGCGGAACGCAATTTGGCGCCAATGTCCGTTGCTGTTTGCGCAGCGCGCCTTGCGCCGCGTTGCGAAATTCAGCGCCAGGCCAGCCCATCGGCGGTAATCGCCAGCGTCACGCCGAAACGCGCCGCGGTGGCGACCAGCATTTCGGCAATCGCCGACCGCGAATCGCTGGCCGGCGCACCGCCCAGGGCCGCAGCAACGGCATCGGAAAAAACCGCTTCATTCGCCCAGCGCACGCTGTCGGGCGCGATGGTCAACGCCTGGCCGCGGCGCACATCGGCCATCAGCATCGCGGCGCCGGCGATCAGGGGCGCGGGCAGGTCGCCGGCATCGGCGGGGATCGCCCAGTCCAGCGGCGTGCCTTCGACACCTTCACCGATCAGCTTGCGAAACGCGGCGCCGCCGACCGGCGCATCGCCCGGTGCCAGCGCAGCACGGATCAGCCGCAACCGCGCGCCCAATCGCTTGGCGCCATCGCTGACGAGGCCGTTGATCTCGGCATCGGGGGTATCGCCCAGCAATTCGCTGGCGGTCATCACCGTCGCGATCGGGGTGGCGAGATCATGGGTCAGCCATTTGACCAGCAGCGGCGCGAGGGTGTTGGACATCAGGAGGATACTCGATTGTCGGGGACGGGTTTGCAACGCAGGCCAAAGGCGATCAACCGGCCGTCGCCGCTTTGCGCCAGTTCGAATTCGAGCCGGTCACCCGGGGCCAGTTCGGCCAGACCGGCAGCGGTAACGGCGGAAATGTGCACGAACACATCGCAGGGACCGAGGTCGGGGGTGATGAAGCCAAAGCCCTTTTTGGCATCGAACCATTTGACCGCGCCGCTTGCCATCAGGCGGCCACCAGCGTGACAGGCAGGAAACGGCCATGGACAGCACTGCCGCCGTGATCATTGCCGACCACCGCCCAGCCGTTCAGCGTGCCGGCAGCGATGATCAGCCAGATCTCACCATTGCCGACCGCGCGCGCCGCATCGCGCAGCGACGGTTCGGGGCGGCCGTTGGGATGGCTGTGATAATGGCCGACAACCTGCTCACCGCCGCCGCGCGCTTCGCGATGGGTGCGCAGCAGGGTGGCGGGCTCGATCTCGAAACTGCGGGCCGGATCGGCGGCGACATTGCGGGCCGGCACCAGCGCCGTGATGCGGCCCGGGGCGCCGAGCAGCAGCCCGCAGCACTCGTCCCCGGCGGCTGCTACCGCTTCGGCCAACAGGGTTTCGCGCACCCGGCTTGCAATTTCGACGATCATGCCGACATCGGATACGTGATGGGGGCCGAAAAGTCGATTGATGTCGTGTTGCCGGCCAGCGTCGCGGGGCTGCGGCTCGATCGTGCGCTGGCGATCGCCCTGCCCCAGCACAGCCGCGAGCGCTTGAAGGCGCTGGTCGGCGGCGGTCGCGTCTCGGGCGCCGGCGGCGTGTTGTGGGATCCCAAGCTCAAGGTAAAGGGTGGCGAAGCGCTGACGTTGGTGATTCCCGAACCGCGCGCCTCGGAAACCGAAGCGCAGGATATTCCGCTGACCATCGTCTTCGAGGATGAAGCGCTGCTCATCGTCGACAAGCCGGCGGGGCTCGTCGTCCATCCGGCGGCGGGCAATTACGATGGCACGATGGTCAACGCGCTTCTCCACCATTGTGCCGGGCGGCTGTCGGGCATCGGCGGGGTGGCGCGGCCGGGGATCGTGCATCGCATCGACAAGGACACATCGGGGCTGCTGGTGGTTGCCAAGACCGATCCGGCGCATGAATTCCTCTCGCGCCAGTTCGCCGCGCACACGGTCGAACGCCGCTATACCGCCATCGTCGCCGGCCATCCGGCGCCGCCGGCGGGGCGCATCGAGGCCGCGCTGGCGCGTTCCACCGCCAATCGCCAGAAGATCGCCATCGTGCCGGAAGGCCGCGGCAAGCGGGCGGTGACGCACTATCGCAGCGTCCGCAGCCTCCGCCATGCAACACAGGTCGAATGCCGGCTCGAAACCGGGCGCACCCACCAGATCCGCGTTCACATGGCATCCATCGGCCATGCCCTATTGGGCGATGCAACTTATGGACGCACCCCCGGCAGCCTTTCAGCCGTTATGCAGGAACTGGGCTTTGCCCGGCAGGCGTTGCACGCGGCGACACTGGGGTTTGTCCATCCGCTTACCCAAGAAAAACTGTCTTTCGAATCGGCTCTCCCGGCCGATATACTGGAGTTGATCAGTCGTCTTTCGATGGCGACCGAACAGGAGTTTTGACCATGGCCAATGTCCCCGCCGTCCGAACCTCGATTCCCGCCCTGGGCGGTGAAGACGGGCTCAACCGGTATCTCGCCGAAATCCGCAAATTCCCGCTGCTGGCGCCCGAGCAGGAATATATGCTCGCCAAGCGTTGGGAGGAGCATCAGGACCCAGAAGCCGCCGCCAAGCTGGTGACCAGCCACCTGCGCCTCGTCGCCAAGATTGCCATGGGCTATCGCGGCTATGGCCTGCCGGTGGCGGAACTGATCGCCGAAGGCAATATCGGGCTGATCCAGGGCGTCAAGAAATTCGACGCCGAAAAAGGCTTTCGCCTCGCCACCTATGCGATGTGGTGGATCCGCGCCTCGATCCAGGAATATATCCTGCGTTCGTGGAGCCTGGTGAAGATCGGCACGACGGCCGCCCAGAAAAAGCTGTTCTTCAATCTGCGCCGGCTGAAGGGCAAGCTCAACGCCATGGAAGATGGCGACCTGCGCCCGCAGCAGGTCGAAAGCATCGCCACGACGCTGGGGGTGACCAAGGACGAAGTCGTCAGCATGAACCGCCGCATGTCGATGGGCGGCGACACGTCGCTCAACGCGCCGCTGCGCGAAGAAGGCGAAGGCGAATGGCAGGATTGGCTTGCCGATACCGGGCCGTTGCAGGACGAAATGCTCGCCGACGAACAGGAGCGTGACCAGCGCCACGAACTGTTGTCGTCGGCCATGGCCGCGCTCAACGACCGCGAAAAGCATATCCTGACCCAGCGCCGGCTGATCGACGAGCCCGAAACGCTCGAGGAACTGTCGCAGCATTACGGCATCAGCCGCGAACGCGTCCGCCAGATCGAGGTGCGGTCCTTCGAAAAGCTGTCGAAGGCGATGCACGACCTCGCGATCGAGCGCCGCCTGGTGCCCGAACTCGCCTGATTAATCGTCGCGCCCGGTTGACCTTTCCCGCCCGACACCGCCAATTGCGGGAATTCGGGAGGGAAAGTGCCAGCACAGCCGCGCCGCCGCAGCATCATCTCCCGCCTGATCGGCTGGACGATCCGGCTTGCCTTCATCTTCGTCCTGGTCAGCGTCGGCTGGGTCATCGCCTATCGCTTCATCGACGTGCCACTCACCTGGCCGATGGCGCGCGATGCCATCGCCGGCCATCATGTCGAACGCCAGTGGCTGCCGCTCGACCAGATCGCCCGCAGCGTGCCGCGCGCCGCGATCGGCGCCGAAGATGCGCGCTATTGCACCCATAACGGCTTCGATTTCAGCGCGATGGAGGCTGCGGCCCTGCGCAACGCCAGCAGCAAGAAGTTGCGCGGCGGTTCGACGATTTCGCAGCAGACGGCGAAGAATGCCTTTCTCTGGCCCGGGCGGTCCTATGTCCGCAAGGCGCTGGAGGCGTGGTTCACCGTGCTGATCGAAGCGATCTGGGGCAAGCCGCGGATCATGGAAGTCTATCTCAACATCGCCGAAATGGGCCCGGGCATCTATGGCGTCGAAGCTGCCGCCCAGCATTATTTCAAGACCAGCGCCGCCAAGCTGACCCAGCGCCAGGCCGCACGCATCGCTGCGATCCTGCCACAACCGATCAAGCGCAATGCCGCGGCACCGGGGCGGTTCGTCAAGCGCTACGCCCGCCAGATCGAGCGTTCGGCGCGCTATATCGGCAAAGAGGGCATCGACAGCTGCCTGCGCTGATGCCGCGGCGAAAATCAGCCCAGCAGCCACGCCCCCAGCATCCGGTTGAACGGAAAGGTGAAGAATCCCGCGATGAGCAGGCTGCCGATCACCATGCCGCGCACGGCGCTTTCATGGGCGGCGTGATCATGGGCGCGAGCGCGGCCCACGATCAGCGGTACCAGCACCAGCACGAACACCGACAGGATATGGATGAACGAGAAATTGCCGCTGAAGACGCCCCAGCCGCCGGGCCGACCGGTATTGAAGAACAGGCTGGTCACCGCGGTCAGCAGCATCGCTCCAACCCAGACATAGCCGATCCGGCGATGCCGGCGATCACCCTTGCGGCGCAGCAGCATCACCGGCGTCAGGCTGGTGGCGACAAGGATGGTGGCGAGATGCACCCAGACCAGCGGCGGCACCCGGCTCCATTGCGGCTGGCCGCGCGCGATGGCGACGACCGCCGCCAGCACCAGCACGATACTGGCCAGCGCCAACAGGCCGTTGGGCAGCAGGCGCTTGCCCAGCGGCTCCGGAATGTTCTGAGCCTGTGATGCCATTGCAACCTGCCCCCGCCCTGCCGCGTTACCATAGTGCGCGCGCGCTGCGCGTCATCTGCAAAAAAGGGGGTGCAAAATCGCACGTTCACCCCCACATCGACCGGGACGGGAGACACGAGAATGGCACTCATGGGACGCATCATGACAGCAGTGGCGGGCCGCGCCCTGGCACGCAACGTGGGCGGCGTTTCCGCCGGGCCGGCCGGGCTGGTGCTGGGTGCCGCGCTGCCGATGCTGGCGCGGCGGCTGGGGCCGATGGGCATGATCGGCGTTGCTGTCGGCGCCTGGGCAATCAACAAGGTCATCACCGAACGCGCCGCCGCCTTGCCGGAAGCGGACTCATCGCCGGTGCTGCCCGCCATCGCCGGTTCGGCGGCGATGAACGCCGACGCCGGCGACCCGCTGCCCGGTCAGATCACCAACGCGCGTTCCCCGGTCACGTCGTAAAGTTTCGCATCGATCGATCGGACATGGCCGTCGATAGCGGCGGTGAAGGCCGCCATGTGCGGCGTGGCGAAATGTTCCTGCAACGACGCTTCGCTTTCCCAGCGTTCGACGATCGTGCAGATGCCGTGTTCGCGGCTTTCGATCGCCATCGAATAGGACAGGCAGCCCGATTCCTCCCAGGTCGCCCGCATCATCGCATCGAGCGCGGGTTGCAGCGCCTCGATCTGGTCGGGATCGAATTCGGCACGCGCGATGACGATGATCATGACAGGCTCCCCGGCTGGTTTCAGGCTTTTGCCACGCTGACCAGCGCCGGCCGCAACAGGCGGTCCTTGATGACATAACCGGCCTGGAGTTCGGCGACGATCGTGCCCGGCTCCACCCCTTCGCCGTCGACCTCGAGCATGGCCTGGTGGCGATTGGGATCGAGCTTTTGCCCGTCGGTTTCGATGCGGGTGATGCCGTGGCGGCCGAAAATCGCGGTCAATTCGCGCTCGGTCGCCTCGATGCCGGCGCGCACGCCGTCGAAACCTTCCGCCGGCAAGGCGGCAACGGCGCGGCGCAGATTGTCGGCCACGGCGAGCAGATCGCGCGCAAAGCCGGTCATCGCATAGGCCGCGGTATCGGCCTTGTCGCGTTCCAGCCGGCGACGGGTATTTTCGGTTTCCGCCGCCTGGCGCAACAACCGGTCTTTCAGATCGGCGATATCCTTGTCGCGACCCGCAAGTTCTTCGGCATAGTTGATTTCGGTGGCTTCGGGGGTTTCGTCGTGCACCGCGTCGGGTGCGTCATTCATATCGTTCATGCTACCAGCCTGCTGAGAGTTCGTGCCGTGTAATCCACCATGGGTATCACCCTGGCATAGTTCAACCGCGTCGGGCCTATGACGCCGACAACGCCGACGACCCGGCCCCCGGGGCCGCGATAGGGTGCGGCTATAACGCTCGATCCCGACAAGGAAAACAGCTGGGATTCCGCCCCGATGAAAATCTTGGTCGCTTCGGCGCCGCGCGCCAATTCGAGCAGTCGGACAAGTTCTTCCTTGTCCTCCAGATCGCCGAGCAACAGCCGCACGCGATCGAGATCGACGCTCGATTCAACCAGATTGGCCTGGCCGCGCACGATCAGCACCGGCCGCGCGGCGCCATCGGACGACCAGGCCGCCAGCCCGGTGGCGACGGCGCCCGCGGTCATCGCATCGAGCGCGGCGCGATCGGCGGCAACCTCGGCGTTCAACCGGTCGGTGGCGTCCGCCAGCGTCAGGCCCGCCAGCCGGCCGTTGATGTAGTTGGCGGCGGCTTCGAGCGCCGTCGGCGGCAGGCCCTCGGGCAGGCTGACGATACGGTTTTCGACGCTGCCATCGGCGCCGACGAGCACGGCAAGCGCCCGCCCCGGCGCCAGCGGCACGAACGACAATTGCCGGATGATCATTTCCTGCTTGGCAACCAGCACCAGCCCGGCACAATGCGACAGGCCCGAAAGCACCATCGTCGTGCGCGCCAGTGCTTCCTCGATCGCCGGGCTGCCGCTGGCGCTCTGGTCGATGGCGGCGCGTTCGTCGGGGGACGGTTCGCTCGCCTGCATCATGCCGTCGACGAACATGCGCAGCCCCGATTGCGTCGGCACCCGCCCCGCCGACGTGTGCGGCGCCGCCAACAGCCCGAGTTCTTCGAGATCCTGCATGGTGTTGCGGATCGACGCCGGCGACAGGCCAAGCGCGCCGATTTTCGACAGGGTACGCGAACCGACCGGCGCGCCACTGGCCAGATAGGCGTCGACAATCTGGCGGAACACCTCGCGGGCGCGGTCGTTGAGTTCGGCCACCGATGGGGATTGCATGACGGTTATGTAGGGCCAGCGGGCGCGAAAGTCACGACCCCAGCCCTTCAAGTGTTCACGACTTCGCTCAACCGATCATGCCCGGGCGGCGCGTGACCTGGCGCTTGGGCTGCGACAGCACATGCACTTCGTTCATGATCTGGTCGAGCGCCGTCACCGTGGTAACCGGCGAATCGGCGCGGCGCACCGCCAGTTGGCCGCCTTCGAGCAAGCCCCGCAGCGCGGCACGCGCGCGCGCGACGCGGCTTTTCACCGTGCCGGTGGCGCATTGGCTGATCTCGGCCACCTGTTCGCAGGTCATGCCGCCGGCCCCCATCAGGATCAGCGCCTCGCGCTGTTCGGCGGGCAATTGCATCAGCGCGCGCTGCAAGTCGCTGAGCGCGACATGGCTTTCCTGGCCACCGGGGACAGCGAGCAGCAGATCGGCCGAAAATTCGTCCCACTCGCCCTTGAAGCGCGCGCGCCGGGCCTGGGAAAAATAGATGTTGCGCAAGATCACATGGGTCCAGGCGCGCATGTTGGTGCCGGCGATGAAGCGATCGCGCGCCACCCAGGCCTTGAGCATGGTTTCCTGCACCAGATCATCGGCGCCATCGGCGCTGCCCGACAACGATCGGCCAAAGGCGCGCAGCTGCGGGATTGCGGCGGCCAGCAATGCCTTGAATTCGGGATCGCTGAGCGTTTCGGGCGGCGGCGCCAGGCGTGGCGGTTCGTCCTCGCCCAGCCGTTCGAGCAGTTCCGTCAGCCGGTCGGGCAACGGCGCTGCCTCCACTTCGGCAAACGCAATGCGCAGGAATGTCCCGATGTCGCGCAGATGCGGCGATTGCCCGGCTGCGCCCGGCAGGCGCGGATCACTCGGCGTACGCACTCGGCCCTTGGATTTCATGCTGCTTGTCCCCGTCAGTGTCGCGTGTAACCGTTGGCAGCGCTTCCGGTTCCGTCATCAACCGACCGGTGCTTCGGTGGAGTTGAAAAAAAGCGCCTGGGCGATCGCCGCCTTCACCGTTGCCGTCCGGAACGGCTTGGTGATGAGGAAGGTCGGCTCGGGCTTGGCGCCCGTCAACAGGCGTTCGGGAAAGGCGGTGATGAAGATCACCGGCAGGGGGCGAATGGCAAGGATGTCGCGCACCGCATCGACACCGCTGCTGCCATCAGCAAGCTGGATATCGGCAAGCACCAGGCCGGGCGGATCGGCGTTGAAGATGGCCAGCGCATCATGCGCCGTGCTGGCGACGCCGCTGACCTGGTGGCCGAGATCGCGCAAGATCGATTCAAGGTCCATGGCGATGATCGGTTCATCCTCGATGATCAGCACCCGGGTCGCGGTTTCGCGTTCGATTGTCGCCAGCGCTTCGGCGATCAGGTCCATCACCTCGTCGCCGCTCTGGTCGAGCAGCCAGGCGACATCCTCGTTGGTAAAACCTTCCATGGCGCTGAGCAGCAGCGCTTGGCGCGGCAGCGGCGTGATCGCCGCCAGCCGTGCCGCCGCAGCGCCGGCGGCGCCGGCGCCGGGCACCATGCGCGGGGCGGGCACCCAATGCGACTGGAAAGCCTTGTAGAGCGCCAGGCGCGGCGATACAGCGGGATCGAGCAGGCTGTGGTCGGCAATCACGGCTTCCAGCGTTGCCGCCACGCCGGCATCACCGGCAGTCTGCGTTCCGGTCAGTGCCCGCGCATAGCGGCGCAAGAACGGCAGATACGGGGCAATCCGGGCAGCGATGGTCATAAAAAGGAACCTTTTGTCCCGGACTGCGTTGAAACGGCAGCAAAGGGTAATCGAAATGCAATCAGGCAGCGTGATTTTTCAACCGGCAGCGATAGCTAAACGCAGCAGTACCCTTTCGGTTCCATCATTTTCGGCTTTATCGATCGTCCCGGCAAGCTGTGTTGACCGCGTGCGTCTTGCGCAGTGATACCGGGCACCCATGACCGGCAACCGGCGCTGCCAAGTGCGACGGTGCTGCGTCGTCGCCGCGCCGCAGCCGACGCAACGGTTCTGGCGATACGACAAGTCTGTAACAACACCTTGAGCGAACCGCTGCCCGAAGGCCTGGCATCCCTGCTGCGGCGGCTTGAGGTGCCACATTGACGAGCCCAGTCGATAACGCAGCCATTATTGCCGGGCTCCAGCACGAGCTTGGACAGGCGCTTCACGAACAAAATGGCCTGCGCCGCGAATTGCACCATCGCGTCATGAACAACCTTCAGATCGTCACCAGCCTGCTGGCGCTGACGGCGCGGGATGCCGATGATCCGGCGGTGGTGCGTAGCCTTGCCGACATTTCGGCGCGCGTCGACACGCTGACCCGCGCCCAGCACTGGATCTATCAAGACCTGACCCAGCGCGGCGTCGATCTGCGCGCCCTGGTCAACGATCTGTGCGCCGAGCTGGGACGCAGCCTGGTGTGCCCGCGGCACCATCGGGTGCGCATGCGCTGCCTGACCGCAGGATTATATGTCAGCCCGGACATGGCGGTGCCGACATCTTTCCTGATCACCGAATTTGCCGGGCTGGCCGCGCGCCACGGCGCCGCCGGGACATTGCATGTCGCGCTGGCGCTCGCCAAACGTGATGACCGGGTGACGCTTGCAGTTGCCTCGCCATCGTTCACCGGCAACGACTATTTGTGCCAGCACCCCGACCAGCCGGCGGCGCGGCTTATCCTGGGCGTGGTGCGGCAACTCGATGGCCAGCTCAGCTACGATGGCAACCGCGGCCGCTATGCCGTTGCCTTCGCCTGCTGAAGCGGGATCAACCGCCGGTCAAACGCCGCCACAGGCGCCCGGTGGCAGCCAGCAGCCCGGGTTCCGCGGCCGACGGCAAGGCGGCCAGCGCTGCGGCGACCGCCGATGTCATCGCGATATCGCGATCGGCAGTGCCGCTGATTTCGGGTACCATGCCTTCGCCGATGGCATTGTTGCGATCGGCAAGATCCTGCGCCCAGGCGCCAAGCAACGCCTCGCGTTCATCGCGGGTAATCGTCGGATCATCGAGCACGGCCTGCGGATGGCGGTAAAAGGCCGCAGGATCACCCAGCACGACATCGAATTCGCCGGTTTCGAGGGTGTCGGTCATCACGAATTCCCTTTGTATCTCGGTGCTGCAACGCACCGCCGACGCGAACGTTGCGGCAAGCCGGCAAAGCCGCTACCCACCCGCCACACAGAACAAGGAAAATTTGCATGCGCCCTTCCGGCCGCGCCCCTGACCAGATGCGCACCATCGAGATGATCCCGGGCTTTTCGGCACACGCCGAAGGCTCGTGCCTCGTCAAGTTCGGCAACACCCATGTGCTCGTTACCGCCAGTGTCGAGGATCGCCTGCCGCCGTGGCTGCGCGGCAAGGGATCGGGCTGGGTGACCGCGGAATATGGCATGCTGCCGCGTGCCACGCATACGCGTGGGTCGCGCGAGGCGGCCAAGGGCAAGCAGTCGGGCCGGACGCAGGAAATCCAGCGGTTGATCGGGCGCAGCCTGCGCGCGGTCACCGATCTCAAGCTGCTCGGCGAGCGCCAGATCACCCTCGATTGCGATGTCATCCAGGCCGATGGCGGCACCCGCACCGCGTCGATCTCAGGCGCCTGGGTGGCGTTGCGATTGGCGATCGACGGGATCATGGCCCAGAATCTCGCCAAGGGCACGCCGCTGGCAGGTGACCCGCTGTCGACGCAGGTGGCAGCGATCAGTTGCGGCGTCCACGCTGGCCAGCCGGTGCTCGATCTCGACTATATCGAGGATTCGGACGCCGGCACCGATGCCAATTTCGTGCTGACCAGCACCGGCGGGATCGTCGAAGTGCAGGCGACCGCCGAAGGCGCGCCCTTCGACGAGGAAACCCTGTTGCGCCTGTTGCGGCTGGCCCGCATCGGCTGCAACGAGGTGTTCGCCGCGCAGTTGAAGGCCACCGGCCGATGAGCCGCCGCCAGCTGCAGCCAGGCCGGCTGGTGCTGGCGACGCACAACCCCGGCAAGGTCGTCGAGCTTGCCGAGCTGCTCGGGCCCTATGGGCTGGACGTGGTGTCGGCGGGCGAACTCGGTCTCGATGAGCCCGAGGAGACCGGCATGACCTTCATCGCCAATGCCGAATTGAAGGCGCTGGCGGCGGCCACTGCGAGCGGCTTGCCGGCGCTTGCCGATGATTCGGGTCTGTGCGTCGATGCCTTGGGCGGCGCGCCGGGCATTTATTCGGCGCGCTGGGCAGGGCCTGGCAAGGACTTCACCGTCGCGATGACACGGGTGCGCGATGCGCTCGATCTCGAAGGGCCGCGCAGCGCGCATTTCATCTGTGCGCTCAGCCTCGCCTGGCCCGATGGCCATGTTGAAAGCGTCGAAGGCCGCGTGGATGGCCAGTTGAGCTGGCCGCCGCGCGGCAATAATGGCTTCGGCTATGACCCGATGTTCATCATGGACGGCAAATCGCGCACCTTTGGCGAGATTTCGCGGGCGGAGAAGGAAGCCGACAACCACCGCGCCCGGGCGTTCCTGCTGCTGCGGCCGCTGCTGCCGCCCCTGTTGCCACCGCGTGGATAACGCCGGCGCACCGGTTGCGCTGTACGTCCACTGGCCATTCTGCGTTACCAAATGCCCCTATTGCGATTTCAACTCGCACGTCCGCGCGACCGTCGATGATGCCGCCTGGTGCGCCGGGCTGCTCGCCGATCTTGCGCACGAGGCAGCGCGACTACCCGGGCGACGGCTGGCGAGCATCTTTTTCGGTGGCGGCACCCCCAGCCTGATGCCAGCGGCAACCGTGGCGGCAATCATCGATGCGGCGACGACGCACTGGCCGGCGCTGCCCGATATCGAGATCACGCTGGAGGCCAACCCGTCGTCTGTGGAGGCGGCGCGTTTTGCCGGTTTTGCCGCGGCAGGGGTCAACCGGCTGAGCCTCGGGCTGCAAGCGCTCGACGATACCGACCTGAAACTGCTCGGCCGCCCGCACGACCTCGCGCAGGGGCTGGCGGCGCTCGCCGTTGCACAAAAGCATTTTGGCCGGGTCAGTTTCGATCTAATTTATGACCGGCCGGAGATGACCCCTGACAGTTGGGCGGCGGAACTCGGCCGCGCGCTGGGCTTCGGCACCGATCACCTGTCCCTCTACCAATTGACGCTCGAACCCGGCACGCGCTTTACCGCGCTCCATGCCAAGGGGCAATTGACGCTGCCCGATGCCGACACTTCGGCCGATCTGTTCGAATTGACCCGCGCCCTGACCGCGGCGGCGGGTATCCCGGCCTATGAAGTATCGAACCATGCCCGGCCGGGCAGCGAAAGCCGCCACAACATCACCTATTGGACCTATGGCGATTACGCCGGCATCGGCCCCGGCGCGCATGGCCGGCGGCATGGCACGGCGACCGAGCGCTTGAAAAAGCCGGAGGCCTGGCTGGCGGCGGTGCAGGCACACGGCCATGGCATGGCCAGCGAAACCGTGCTGAGCGCCGACGAACGCGCCACCGAAGCGCTGGTCATGGGGCTGCGGCTGGGCAGCGGCATCGACGCCGCGGTGTTTCAGGCGCGGACCGGGCTGGAGCTCGCCGCTGTGCTGCGCGCTGACCGGGTGGCACGGATCGTGGCGCAGGGGCTGCTCGAACATGACCAACGCGGCCTGCGGTTGACGCTGGCGGGGCAGCCGTTCGTCGATGCGGTGCTGAAGGAAATCGCAGCGTAAAGCCAGGATACCTCCCCCCGCGGGGGGAGGTAAGGCCTCAGTTGGCGAAGCCGCGCGTCGCCGGCGATACGGTGGTGATCACCCCGGTCCCGATCTGCTGCACTTCCAGCCCGCGTTCGGCGATGTTGCCCGGGGTAAAGCGGAACACGCCATCGATACCGGCAAAACCTTCGCGGTTCGACAGCGCCGCGCTGGGGAACGGCGCACCGACCGGCCAATTGCCGGCGATGCTGTTGACCAGCAGCATCGAATCATAACCAAAGCTCGCCAACCGCGACGGGCTGGAACCGAATTTGGCGCGATAGCGTTCGGCAAGCTTGCGGAAGCGATCGTCGGGGACCGCGGCAAAGATCGCGCCCTTGAGCGCGGTCGCCCGCGCGATGCCGGGTTCGTTGTTCCACAATTCGGTGCCGATCAGGGTGACGCTGCCCGGAGGGGCGCCGAACCTGGCCAGCGCCGGCAGGAACTGCCCGGCAACGCTGCCCGAATCGGCGATCAGCAGCGCCTGGAAGGGCACCGCCGTCGACGTACCGGTCACTTGCGCAACGCTGCCATCGGCGCGGACCGCGGCGCCACCGGCGGCGCGGGCGCGGCTGTCGAAGGCCGTGACACTGCGTGCCGCCGCCTGCATCTTCACCGGATCGCGGGTATAATTGACCAGCGCGGTCGAACGGCCACCGGCGGCATCGACAGCACGCACGAACGCCGTCTGGGCACGCTGGCCATAGACGCCGGCGGGCACGAGCGCGGCAAAACGATCGATGCCGCGGCTGCGCGCATAGGCAATACTGCGCGCGATCGACTGGCCGGGCTGGAACCCCAGGATATAGACGTTGCCACCCGCAAGGCTGGCATCGTTGGAAAAGGACAGCACGGGGATGCCGCGCGGGCCCGCAGCCGTATCGACGGCGCGGATATCGTTGGCGAGCAATGGCCCCAGGATCAGCCGCGCGCCATCGGCGAGCGCCCGGCCGGCAGCATCCCCGGCGCCGGGCGCGGTGTCATAGATGCGCAGGTTGACGCGCTTGTCGCCGACATCGAGCAGCGCCATGTTGGCAGCGTTGGCGATCGATTGGCCAACGGGCGCATTGGGGCCGGTAAGCGGCACCAGCAGCGCGACGCGATTCTGCACCGCTTCGGGAAGCGGCGCCGGCCTGGTTGGTTCGGCGGCGACCACCGGCGGCGGCGGCGGCGCCGAAACAACGGGCTTTTTGGGCGTGGCGCAGGCAGAGACGAACAGCGCCGTTCCGATCGCGAACACCGTTGCCAGGCGCGGCGCTTGCCAACCACCGCTGTGACGTTTCAGGATAAGCATGTGCAACCTTTTGACCCGGAAACCGACGAGCCCCCGATTCGCACGGCGGCTCTTGTTCCGGGCCTTTACATCGTTGCGACCCCGATCGGCAATCTTGGCGATCTGTCACCACGGGCAGCAGCCACGCTGGCCGGCGTCGGCCTGATCGCGGCGGAGGACAGCCGGGTCACCGCCAAGCTGCTACACCATATCGGCGCGCGGGTGCCGATGCTCGCCTATCATGATCACAGCGATGACCGGGTGCGCCAGACGCTGATCGCCCGGGCGCTGGCCGGGCCGGTGGCGCTGGTCTCCGATGCCGGGACGCCGCTGATTTCCGATCCCGGTTTCAAGCTGGTGCGCGAAGCCCGTGCGGCAGGCGTCAACATCGTCACGATTCCAGGGCCCTGCGCCGCCATCGCCGCGCTGACGCTGGCGGGCCTGCCGACCGATCGCTTCCTGTTTGCCGGGTTTTTGCCCGCCAAGGCGGGGGCGCGGGCAACCGCCATTGCCGAACTGGCGACGGTGCGTGCCACGCTGGTGCTGTATGAATCGGGGCCGCGGCTGGCGGCAAGCCTGGCGGCACTCGCAGCCGGGCTTGGCGACCGCGCCGCGGCGGTATCGCGCGAGATCAGCAAGCGTTTCGAGGAATCGGTCGCCGGCAGCCTGACGGAACTTGCGGCGCGTTATGCCGATGCGCCGCCGCGCGGCGAAATCGTCATCACCATCGCACCGCCGGCGCCGCCGGCTGCCGCCGATGCCGAAACGCTCGATGCGGCGCTGATCGCCGCGCTGGCCAACGGCAGCGTCAAGACCGCGGTGGCGACGGTGACCGAAGCGCTCGGCCTGCCGCGCGCCGCGGTTTATGCGCGGGCTTTGCAGTTGCGGGATGGTGATGGCGCCACCTGATCGTGATTCGCGGCGGCGCGCCGAAGACAAGGGCCGCCGTGCCGAAACCATTGCTGCCTGGTATTTGCGAGCAAAAGGTTACCGAATTCTTGACAGACGCGTGCGTACACGGGCGGGCGAGATCGATATTGTTGCGCGCAAGGGCGATACTTTGGTGTTTGTCGAGGTGAAAGCGCGGGCAACGCTCGACAGCGCGATATTTGCACTGCATCCTGCCGCGAGGCGGCGCATCGAGGCCGCGTCACGCGTGCTGGCGCCGCATTATGCCGGCCGCTGCACGACGACGCGAATCGATGCGGTGCTGATTCGGCCGTGGGCATGGCCGGTGCACATGGTCGCGGTGTGGCGGGAGCAATGATGATGGAGTTGAACGAGCTGGGCTTGCTGGACGATGCCGATATCGACCTTGTCGAAGCGGGCATCACGCTTGCCCTCGCTGACCGTCCGGCGGCCGATCCGGCCCGGCTGCGGCGGCTGATCTCGGGCTGGGCGATTGCGCTGCAACGCGACACTAGGCCGGTTTCGGGCAATGGCCGGGCACGGCGGCTGACCGGGCTGATCGCCGGCGAAACCGGGCTGACCGGCGCGGCCGAGGATTATGACAACCCCTTGAATGCCGATCTGATTGCGCTGGTCGAACGCGGCCGCGGGCTGCCGGTGGCGCTGTCGATCCTGTATGTCGCGCTCGCGCGCCGGGTCGGCTGGCGCGCCGATGCGCTCAACCTGCCCGGGCATGTCATCGTCGAAGTCCATGGCGGGGTCGATTCGGTGCTGATCGATCCGTTCGACCATGGCATGGGCATCAGCCGCGAACGTGCTGCCGAAATTGCCCGCCACGGCGGTGGTGATCCGCTGCCGACGCGTTTCGATCCGCTCACCAACCGGCAGTTGCTGGTGCGGCTGATCACCAACCAGGCCAGCCGGGCACGCAGCGGCGGCGACACGGCGCGCGCGCTGCAACTATACGAACGCATGACGCTGATCGCGCCGCGGTTGACCAGCCTGTGGTGGGAACGCGCCAGGCTCGAACAAGTGCTCGGCCACAACCAGGCGGCGCGCGCCAGTCTGACCGCGATGCTCGAAACCACCCATGACGCCGCGTTGACCCGCCGCATCCAGGCCGCGCTCGCCGCGCTGGCGCGGTCGAACAGCTGATTTGTCACCCCGGGCTTGACCCGGGGGCCAGCTTCCACTTCAGCTTTGCCACAAGAAATCTGGGCTCCGCGTCAAGCCCGGGGTGACAGGCCTGCATTGCGAATCGGATGAACCCCATGACCCTGCGTGTCGCCGTCCAGATGGACCCCATCGAAGCCGTCAACATCGGCGGCGATTCGACCTTTGCGCTGATGCTCGAGGCGCAGAAGCGCGGGCATTCGCTGCACCATTATCTCGCGACGGCACTATCGGCCGAAAGCGGCCGGGTGCGCGCCCGCGCCCGGCCCTTGACGGTGCAGCCCGAATTCGGCGCGCATTTTGCCTGGGGTGGCGATCCGACCACGATCGACCTCGGCCATGATGCCGATATCGTGCTGATGCGCCAGGACCCGCCGTTCGACATGGGCTATATCACCGCGACGCACCTGCTCGAAATGGTGCAGGGCGAGACGCTGGTGGTCAACGACCCCGCCGAAGTGCGCAACGCGCCGGAAAAGCTGTTCGTGCTGCGCTATCCAGACCTGATGCCGCCGACGCTGGTGACGCGCTCGCTTGATGAAGCGATGGATTTTCGCGCCCGCCACGGTGCCGTCGTCGTCAAGCCGCTTTATGGCAATGCCGGAACCGCGGTGTTCCTGATCGACAAAACCGACGGCAATCTGCCGGCGCTGGTCGAACTGTTCGGCACGGTATGGAACGAACCCTTCATGGTGCAGGCTTTCCTGCCGCAGGTATCCGAGGGCGACAAGCGGATCGTGCTGGTCGATGGCGAGCCCGCCGGCGCCATCAACCGTCTGCCCAAGACCGGCGAGATTCGTTCCAACCTCGCCGCCGGCGGCATGGCCAAGCCGACCGACCTGACCCCGCGCGAAGCCGAAATCTGCGCGATCATCGGCCCCGAACTGAAGGCGCGCGGGCTGGTATTCGTCGGCATCGATGTCATCGCCGGCTGCCTGACCGAAATCAACGTCACCTCGCCAACGGGCATCGTCGCCATCGATCGCTTCAACGGCACCAACACCCCGGCGCGCATCTGGGACGCCATCGAAGCGCGCGCGGCGGCGCGGTAACCCCGGGGCCCCCTTGATTGCACACCCCGTCACCCCCGCGCAGGCGGGGGCCCCTCACCGGAATACCACAGCATAAAGTCGAACCTCGGGCAATGGGCCCCCGCCTGCGCGGGGGTGACGATGGACAGTTGCGGCATTTGACACATTCCACATTTCCCGCTCCCCAGCGCCGCACCCGGGATGACAGATGCGGTTCGAGTGCTTAAGTCTGCCGAATGCTCACCGTACCCGACGCTCTCGCCCGTCTCGATTCCGCGCTTGCTGCCGCCAAAGCGGCCGGCGCCGATGCTGCCGATGCGCTGTATGTCGGCGATGGCTCGACCAGCGTGTCGGTGCGGCTCGGCAAGCTCGAGGATATCGGGCGTTCCGAAGGCGAGGAAATCGGCATTCGGGTTTTCATCGGCCAGCAATCGGCGAGCGTGTCATCATCGGACCTGTCGCCGCACGCGCTCGCCGTTGCGGCCGAACGCGCCGTCGCCATGGCGCGGCTGGCACCCGAGGACAAATGGGCCGGGCTGGCACCCGAAGACCGGCTGCTCAGGGGCCCGCTCGCCGATCTCGATCTCGCCGATCCCCACGAACCCAGCGCCGAAACCTTGCGCGATGTCGCGATGGCCGCCGAAGATGCGGCGCGTGCCGTCGCCGGCGTCACCAATTCCGAAGGCGGCGGCGCGTCGGCCGGGCGCGCGGTAACGGCCCTTGCCACCTCCACCGGCTTTCGCGGCGGAAAATCGTCGACCAACTTTGGCTGTTCCGCCAGCGTGCTCGCTGGCGCCGGCGGCGACATGCAGCGCGATTATGCCTGGCATTCGGCGCGGCACTTCGCCGATCTCGACGATGCCGCCACCATCGGCCTGCGCGCCGGCACCCGCGCCGTGCGGCGGCTCGGGCCGATCAAGCTCGACACCGCGCCCATGCCGATCATCTTCGATCCGCGCATTTCGTCGGGGCTGGTCGGTCATCTTGTCGGCGCGATCACCGGCAGCGCGATCACGCGCGGCACCTCGTTCCTCAAGGATGCGCTCGGCACCCAGGTTTTCGACAGCGCCATCACCATAATCGATGATCCGTTGCGACGGCGCGGCCTGCGCTCGCGCAGCTTCGATGGCGAAGGCCTGGCCGTCGCGCGCACCGCGCTGATCGACAAGGGCGTGCTGACGGGCTGGCTGCTCGATGCCGCCAGCGCCCGGCAATTGGGGCTGCAACCCACCGGCCATGCCGCCCGCGGCACCTCCGGCCCGCCAGGCGCCGGCGCCACCAATCTGCACATGGAGCCAGGCAGCGCGTCGCCCGCCGGGCTGATCGCCGGGATCAAGCGCGGCTTTTATGTCACCGAACTGATCGGCATGGGCGTCAACGGCCTGACCGGCGATTACAGCCGCGGCGCCTCGGGTTTCCTGATCGAGGACGGCGAAATCACCGTTGCGGTTGCCGAAGTCACCATTGCCGGGAACCTCAAGGACATGTTCAAGGCGCTGACACCGGCGAATGACCTGGTGTTCCGCCATGCAGCGAACGTGCCGACCGTGCGAATCGACGGGATGACGGTCGCCGGTGCCTGAACGCAGCAGCCGGCGCCGCAACGAAAGCGACCTGTCGGTGGCGGTGCGCGCCGCCCATGCCGCCGGCGAACTGGCGCTGCGCCATTTCCACGCCAAATCGGAATGGTGGGACAAGGCGCCGGGCAACCCCGTCGGCATCGCCGACCTGGAAGTCGATGCCTATCTGAAGGACCGCCTGCTCGGCCATCGCCCCGATGATGGCTGGCTGTCGGAAGAAAGCGCTGATACCGACGAACGGCTCGGCAAGAGCCGGGTGTGGATCATCGATTCGATCGATGGCACGCGCGATTTCATTCGCGGCCGTACCGGCTGGGCGGTGTCGGTGGCGCTGGTCGAAGCCGGCGCGGTGACCGTCGCGGCGCTCTGTGCCCCGGCGCGCGGGCAATTGTTCGCAGCGCTGAAGGGCCATGGCGCGCAATGCAATGGCAAGCGGTTGCGCGTGTCGGGGCTGGCGACGCTGCCGGGCATCCGCCTGCCGATCGACGCGGTCAATCTGGCGGCGAGTTTCTGGCCTGAACCCTGGCCCGGCGAAGCCGTGGAAAAGCCCAACAGCCTGGCGCTGCGCATGGCCAAGCTGGCGTCGAACGAGGCCGATGCCTGGGTGGAAGGCCGCAGCATTTCGGAATGGGATGTCGCGGCATCGGCGCTGATCCTCACCGAAGCCGGCGGCACCGTTACCGATCGCGCCGGCTTGCCGCTCGCCTTCAACAAGCCCGTCCCGGTGTTCCATGGCATTGCGGCGGCCACGCCGGCACTGCACGGCGTGGTGCGCGATCGGCTCGATCATGCGCTCAAGGCGCTGGCGGCGCGTCGTCACCAGCGGGCAGCGGAGCAAGGCCAAGCTTCCTGATCTCGATCTTGGGGCAGCGGTCCATGACGACCTGCAAACCCGCGGCCTCGGCGCGTGCGGCGGCGGCTGCGTCGATGACGCCCAATTGCATCCAGACCGCCCTGGCGCCGACCCGGATCGCATCATCGACGATCGGGCCGACGGCATCGGAACGCCGGAAGATATCGACGATATCGATCGGCATCCCGAGCTGATCGAGCGAATCCCAGACATATTCGCCAAGGATATGCTGGCCCGTGATCGCCGGGTTAACCGGAATGACACGATAGCCCTGGTCCTGCAGGAACTTCATCACGCCATAGCTGGGGCGATCGGGACGGTCCGAGGCACCGACCATGGCAATGGTGCGGGCGCTGGTGAGCAGGGCGGCGATGTCGGCGTCGGTGGTGAGGGGCATGAAGCGGTAACTCCCATAGTGTCATGCCAGCGAAGGCTGGCATCCAGTCGTGCACTTATGCTCCGGCCATTGGCACCTGCAGCACGACTCGAAGTCAGCAGGCGCAGGCATGACTGGCGGGACTAGTGTCCATCAGCCGGAAAATTCCTTGCCAACCACGCGTCGACCGACTCGCCCTCTCCGAACAATCCCGGCCACAAATCGTTCCATTCCGGATTGCTCGCTTCAATCAACCGCAATTTCCAGGCGCGCTGCCACGCCTTGATGGCCTTTTTGCGCCGGATGGCGGTGGGAACGTCAGCTTGGGCTTCGTACCAGACCAGTCGTTTGCAGCCGTATTGCTTCGTGAAACCATCGATTTCGCCTTGGCAATGTTCGTGGACACGGCGTACGATATCGCCAGTGACACCGACATAGAGCGTTCCGTTGCGGCGATTGGCCATGATGTAAACATAGCCGGGTCGCATATTACGCCATTGCTCCTGTCACCTATATCACCCCTGTCATGCCAGCGAAGGCTGGCATCCAGTCATGCAATCGGGCACCGGCAGCCGTTGCGTTCGGCACGGCTGGATGCCAGCCTTCGCTGGCATGACAGAAAGGGCGATTCCCCTCACAACCCGACCGTCACCGCCACCCCGCGCGCGATCTCGGCAAACACCTCCGCCTGTTTCCCCGTCCCCGGTTGCCCGGCATCCGACGCGGTGCGCAGCGCGATATCCAGCGGTACACGGCCGAGGAACGGCACGCCCATCGCCACAGCCTCGGCTTCGGCGCCGCCATGGCCGAAGGGGTCGCTGGCTTCGCCGCAGTGCGGGCACAGGTAACCGCTCATATTCTCGACGATCCCGAGCACCCGCACCCCGACTTCGTTGAACATCGAGACCGCCCGGCGCGCATCGATCAGCGCCAGGTCCTGCGGGGTCGAGACGATCACCGCGCCATCGGGCTTCAGCTTCTGTGCCAAGGTAAGCTGCACATCGCCGGTGCCCGGCGGCATGTCGATGACCAGCACGTCGAGCACGCCCCAATCGGCCTGTTCGACCATCTGTACCAGCGCAGAACTCGCCATCGGCCCGCGCCAGACGATTGCCTTGGTGGGGTCGGTCATCATCCCCATCGACAGCGCCTTGATGCCATGCGCCACCGCCGGCTGGATGCGGTTGCCCTCCAGCCGCGCCCGGCCCTCGATGCCGAGCAGGGTCGGCACCGACGGCCCGTAGATATCGGCATCGAGCAACCCGACGGCGTGGCCGGCCCGCGCCAATGCCACCGCCAGGTTCGCCGCCACGGTCGATTTGCCCACCCCGCCCTTGCCGCTGGCGACGGCAATGAGCTTCCGGATGCCCGCCACCGTTGGCGCCACCGGCTGTGCCCCCGGCGCCGGCGCGCTGCCGCGATCCGCCGTCAGGATGATCCGCGCGGCGTTGACGCCCGCGACTCGGTTGACCGCGACCTCGACCGCGGCCTGCAGGCGTTCCGCTGTTACCCGGTCGAGGCCGTCGACCGACAGCACCAGCCCGACGCTGCCATCGTCCTTGACGACAAGCCCGGCGGCGCGGCCCGTTGTCGCAATGTTTCCACCCCCCAAGGGGTCGGCCACCCCGTGCAGCGCCGCCGCGACATCATCCTTGAGCGCCATTGTCATCATCCTTTTTGCCGGTCACCGGGGCAGCGGCAAGTCGTGCCCTCGCAATCCCGGAACGCGAGACGTATATAACGTTGGCTTTCACGAAGACGAGACCTGGAAACCGGATGCCCTGGCAAAACAATAACGACGGCGGACCCTGGGGCGATGGCCCCGATTCCAAACCCGGCAAGGGTGATGGTGACGACAAGGGCCCGAACGAAGGTACCAAACCAGTGCGCGGGGATGGCCCGCGCAGCCCCTGGGGTGATGCACCGGTACGCAAGCCGCCGGCGTCGCGTTCATCGGGCAACCGCGATTTCGACGATCTGCTACGTCGCGGCCAGGAAAAGCTGCGCGCCTCGATGGGCGGCGGCGGTGGCGGCGGTTCGGGTGGCAGCAGCTTCGATCCGTTCGGCGGCACCAGCTGGATCTGGATCGCCGGCGCGCTGGTCGCGGCGTGGATCGCCTTTTCGAGCTTCTATCGCGTCGATGCCCAGGAACGCGGCGTCGTGTTGCGTTTCGGTCGTTTTGTCGAAACCACCGATCCGGGCCTGCATTTCAAGCTGCCCTTCCCCATCGATACCGTGCTGCTGCGCAAGGTCGAACAGATCAATTCGGTCGATATCGGCGCGACCGAAGGCTCGGCCGAAAACCTGATGCTGACGGGTGACCAGAATATCATCAACCTTGCCTATGCCGTGCGCTGGAAGATCAAGAACCCCGAACTCTACCTGTTCGAGCTTGCCGAGCCCGAGCAGACCGTTCGCGAAGTCGGCGAATCGGCAATGCGCGCCGAAATCTCCAAGGCGACGCTGAACGACGCCATCGGGCCGCAGCGCGCCCAGATCGCCGAACAGGTGCGCGAACGCATGCAGGAACTGCTCGACAGCTATCGTGCCGGCATCGAAGTCCGCGGCGTCGATATCAAGCAGGCCGATCCGCCCGCCGCCGTCGACGATGCCTTCAAGGATGTGTCGGCTGCCCAGCAGGACGCCCAGCAATATCTCAACCAGTCGCGTTCCTATGCCCAGCAGCTGATCGCCAGCGCGCAAGGGTCGGCGGCGGCCTTCGATGCCGTCTATGCCCAGTATCGCCTGGCCCCCGAAGTGACCCGCAAGCGCATGTATCTCGAAACCATGGAGAGCGTTTTGTCCAAGGTCGACAAGACCGTCATCGAGCCGGGCAATGTGCAGACCTATCTGCCGCTGCCCGAGATCACCAAGCGTGCCCGCGCTGCCGACCCGACCACGGCGGCGGCCAATTCCACCAATGCGTCGGGGAACTGAGCCATGATCCTGCGCAATCCCATCCCCATCGCGGTGGCGCTGTTCACCCTTGTCGTCATTGCGATGGCGACGCTGTATACCGTTCCCGAAACCAAGCAGGCGGTCGTGCTGCGGCTCGGCAAGCCCGAACGCATCGTCAACGCCTATGATGCCAAGGCAGCGTTCGGCACCTCGGGCGCCGGGCTCGTGGCCAAGGTGCCGTTCATCGAAAACGTCATCTTCGTCGACAAGCGCGTGCTCGATCTCGACATGGAACAGCAGACGGTGCTGTCGACCGACCAGTTGCGGCTGGTCGTGGATGCCTTCGCCCGCTTCCGCATCACCGATCCGCTGCGCATGGTGCAGACGGTGGGCACCGAAGCCAATGCCGCCGACGCCTTGAAGCGGATTCTGGCGTCCAAGCTGCGCAACGAACTGGGCAAGCAGCCCTTTGCCGCGCTGCTCAGCCCGGAACGCGGCCCGTTGATGGATGAAATCCAGCAAACGGTGAATCGCCAGGCGAAGCAATATGGTGCCGAGATCATCGACGTCCGCATCAAGCGCGCCGATTTGCCCAGCGGCACGCCGCTCGAATCGGCCTATCTGCGCATGCGCTCGGCACGCCAGCAGGAAGCCGCGACGATCCGTGCCCAGGGCCTCAAGCAGGCGCAGCTCGTCCGCGCCGGCGCCGATGCCCAGGCGGCCAACACCTATGCCGCCAGCTTCGGCAAGGATCCGGAATTCTATGCATTCTACCGCGCCATGCAGGCTTATCGGACGACCTTTTCCGACAGCAGCTCGACCGTGATCCTGTCGCCCAACAACGAATTCCTGCGGGAATTCGAAGGCCGGCGCACCAACCGGTGATCGGCGTGATGTTTTTGCAGACAGGCAACATCCTCGTTCATCGCGGGTTAGGCCTTGTGGCGCCAAAGCAGTGACGATGTTGCCTCCAGCCTGCCGTTTTTACTTTGCCCCCCCAGAGCGGGTGGTGGCCCGCATCCCTTATCGTTTCGAAGCCTGAAAGGTTCGCCCGACCGTGCGCATTGCCCGCAGCCTCATCCCGACCGCCCTGATCCTTGGTGGCGTTTTCGCCACCATCATGCCTGTGCAGGCGCAAGCCCCCGCCGCCGTGCAGCCACCGCAGAATGCCACGCCGCCGGCGGTGCCGATCGCTCCCCCGAGCGGCGCACCGCGCAGCTTTGCCGATCTGACGGCGCGGCTCACCCCGGCGGTCGTCAATGTCTCGACGACGCAAAAGGTCGCGGTCGGCAAGCTGCGCGGCATCCCGCCGGGCTCGCCGCTCGAAGAACTTTTCCGCCGCTTCCAGGAACAGCAGGGTGAACAGGGCGAACCCGTCACGCGTGAAGCGACCTCGCTCGGTTCGGGCTTCATCATCGATCCGACCGGTTATATCGTCACCAACAACCATGTGATTTCGGCTGGCGAAGGCAAGGGCGACGCGGTCGTCGACACGATCACCGTCACCCTGTCGGATCGCCGCGAATACACCGCCAAGGTGATCGGCCGCGACCCGCTGACCGATCTGGCGCTGCTGAAGATCGAAGCGGCCGGGCTCCCTTACGTCAAGTTCGGCAACAGCCAGGCGGCGCGCGTCGGTGATTGGGCCATTGCCATCGGCAACCCCTTCGGCCTGGGCGGCACCGTGACCGCCGGCATCGTTTCGGCGGTGCACCGCAACATCGGCTCGGGCCAATATGATCGCTACATCCAGACCGATGCCAGCATCAACCAAGGCAATTCGGGCGGGCCGCTGTTCGATCTCGATGGCAATGTCATCGGCATCAACACCGCGATCTTCTCGCCCACCGGCGGCAATGTCGGCCTTGGCTTCTCGATCCCCGCCGAACTGGCCAAGCCGGTCGTCGACCAGCTGCGCGCCACCGGCACGGTGAAGCGCGGCTATCTCGGCGTGGCCATCCAGCCGCTGTCGACCGACATCGCCGCCGGGCTCGGCCTGCCCAAGGACAAGGGCGAGATCGTCGCCAGCGTCGAACCCAATGGCCCGGCTGCCAAGGCCGGGATCAAGCAGGGCGATGTCATCGTGCGCATCAACGGCAGCGATGTCACCTATGACAACACCTTGTCCTATGTCGTCGCCAACACGCCGATCGGGTCGAGCGTGCCGATCGAGCTGGTCCGCGATGGCCAGCGTCGCACGATTTCGGCCACGATCAGCCAGCGGCCTTCCGAAGCGGTTGTCCAGGCGCGCGCCGGCCTGACCCCTGATGCCACCGACGACAGCGCCGATGCCAAGTCACCCGCCGCCGAAGCCACCAAGGCGAGCCTGGGCATTACCCTGCAGCCGCTGACCGCGCAGTTGCGCCAGCAGCTCAAGATCCCCGACACGGTCAAGGGTGTCGTCATCGCCGGCATCACGCCATCGAGCGATGCCGCCACCAACGGCCTGCAGCGGGGTGACATCATCCTGCAGATCAACCAGAAGCCGACGACCAGCCCGGCCGAAGCCGCCGCTGCGGTCGATGCCGCCCGCAAGGCCGGCCGCGACACGGTGCTGATGCTGGTCCAGCGCGGGGTGACGCCGCCGCGCTACATCGGCATCAAGCTGATGGCCGAAAAGGCCAAGTGACCGGGCGGGGAGGGGTTGCGGCCCCTCCCCTTTTAATCCGAACCGTGTGGCGCCAGTTCATCGCGCCCGAGCAGCCGCGCGATGACCGGCCGCAGCACCAACGCCAATATCACGCTCGAGCCGGCAATGCCGGCGTGCAACCACCAGAAATTCGTCGGCCCCAACGGTTCGTAGAAACGCCCCATCCAGCCGACACTGAAGAACGGCACGCCCGACACCAGCATCAGGTTGATGCTCATCAGCGTCGTCACCACCGGCGCTGGGGAAAAGCGCGAAACAAAGGCGTTGACCGGTGGGTCACTCCAGCCAAAGCTGATGTCGAACAACGTAAAATACAGCGCCACGACCGCTAACAGCACCAGCGGAAACAGCATCGTGCCGCTGGCGAGCACAACAAAGGCCAGCGCTACCAGCGTGCCGGCCACGGCCAATTTCTGCATCGTATCAAGCTCGACGCCGCGTCGGATCAGCCACGGCCAGATCATGAAGGTCAACATGATGCCCACGATCGTCATCATGCCGTCGAGCGTCAGCAGCCAGGTTACCGGCAGCGTCAGCCCGAACAACCGGCGGTCCATATGTCCTTCAGCCCAGAAAATCACCAGATTATAGGCCTGGTTGGCAGCGATCATCATCACCATCGCCGGCAGCAGCGCCAGCAGCACGGCGGCAATCGTTCGCCAATCAGCCGCGGCTAGACGTGGTTTTACGCCCGTTTCGGCGCGCGCGACATGAAAGCGATCGGGCGGCAGATAGCGCCAGCCGCCGACATAAATTGCGACACCGATCAGCATGCCGATACCGGCGACGCCAAAGCCATAATGCCAGCCATAGACTTCGCCGAGCGTACCGCACACCAGCGGTGCCGCGAACGCCCCGGCGTTGAGCGCGATCAGGAAGATGCTGAACGCCGGCGTCTGGCGGCGATCGCCGTCGCGATACAGATTGCCGACCTGGGCATACATGTTGCCCTTCAGGCAGCCGCCGCCGATGATCAACAGCACCAGCGCGACGAGGAAAAAGGCTTCGAACGCCATCATCAGATGCCCGGCCGCCATCAGCAGCAGCCCGAGGATCGAGGTGGCGCGCTGCCCGAGCACACGATCCCCCAGCCAGGCACCGAGCAGCGGCGTCAGGCTGACAAAGCCGGTGTAGAGCCCGAAGATCTGCGACGCGAGCGCGAGATTGCTGAGCGGCCCGAACACCGCCTCGACCGCGTGGCGAAAACCGCCGAATCCGAGCACATTTTCGACATGGCCGGGCAGCAAGAGCTGGTGAACCATGTACAGCGTCAGCAGCGCCTGCATGCCGTAGAAGGAAAATCGTTCCCACACCTGGGTGAAGGCCAGATAGGCCAGCCCGCGCGGATGGCCGAAAAATGCCCTGTCGTCGCTTTCCAATCGTCGTGCCCCCGCGCGCTGAAAACAAAGGCTTGCACGCGGCCAGCGGCACGGCAAGTGTCGGCTGTGCAACCCGGAGACCCGCATGCCCGTCATCAGCGCCAATGGTATCGACATCTACCATGAAGACGCCGGTGATCCGGGCGCGCCGGCGATCCTGCTCATCATGGGGCTGGGCCGCCAGATCATCGCCTGGCCGCCCGAATTCATCGCCGATCTGGTGTCGCGCGGCTTTCGGGTCATCAGTTTCGACAATCGCGATATCGGGCTGTCGACGCATCTCCACGCCGCGCCGGTCCGCAACCTTGGCCTTGCCATCGGGGCGCAACTGCTCGGGCTGAAGCTCAAGCCGGCCTATTCATTGACCGACATGGCGCATGATGCGCTGGCGCTGCTCGATGCGCTCGGCGTTGCGCACGCCCATGTCGTCGGCGTGTCGATGGGGGGCATGATCGCCCAGATCATCGCGGCCGCAGCACCGCGGCGAACACTCAGCCTGGTTTCGATCATGTCGACCAGCGGTGCGCGCGGCCTGCCCGGCGCCTCGCCGGCGCTGCGCCGCCAGCTCATCGCGCCGCGCAACGACAGCAATGCCATCGCCCACGATATCCGCATGCTCGAACTGACATCCTTCGCCGATCCGGCGCGCTCCGCCACAGCCTTTGCCGATTTCGCGGCGCGCAGCCATGCCCGCGCCAGCAATCCGCGCGGCGTGCAGCGGCAATTGCTCGCCATCCTGGCCGATGGCAGCCGCGCCAGCCGGCTCGCGTGCATCACCGCGCCGACGCTGGTCATCCATGGCGCCGCCGATCCGCTGGTCCCGGCGGCCGGCGGGCGCGACACCGCCGCGCGCATCAAGGCCGCGCGTTTCGAACTGATCGAGGCGATGGCGCACGATCTGCCACCGTCGCAACTGCCGCGGCTGGCCGCCCTGATCGGCGACCATGCGGCGGCTGCCCAGGCTATTGCGGCGGGGGCGGGGGCGGGGGCGGCGGGTTGATCGCGTCGTTGACCCGGGCGGCGGTGTCGGCAACCGCCGCCGGGTCGATGCTGCCATCGGCGGCGCTGTCGATCATGTCGGCAACGGCATCGGCGGCGGCGCCGGCATCGGGGCCGGCTACGTCTTCGACAAGATCGGCGATATCGCTGGCTGGAGTCGCGGCCGGGCGCGCCAGTGCCCCTTCACGCGTCAGCGCCGCGGTCATGAAGCGTTTCCACAGCCGTGCCGGCACGCTGCCGCCGACGACCGAGCCGTTCATCGGGCTGTTATCGTCATTGCCGACCCAGACGCCGACGACCAGGTCACCGGCAAAGCCGAAGAACAGGGCGTCGCGGTGGTTCTGTGTCGTGCCGGTCTTGCCATAGGTCGGGATCGGCAGGCGTGCGGCGTTGCCGGTGCCGTTGCGAACCGCCGATTGCAGCAATTCGAGCATCGGCCCGCGCGACGGCCAGGGGGTGAGCGCTTCGGCCGCCGATTTGACCGTTGCCAGCACGCCGCCTTCACGCGGCTTCATCAACCCTGTCGCCGTCACCGGGCGGCTGCCGCGCGCCACCGCGGCATAGGCCTCGGTCATTTCGATGAGGGTGATCGGCGAGGTGCCGAGCGCCATCGCCGGATATTCGCTGATCGGTGCGGTAACGCCGAGCTTGCGCGCCTGTTCGATCACCGCCGGAATGCCGACCTGTTGCGCCAGCCGCACCGCGACGACATTCGATGACGCCGCAAAGGCGGTGGCCAGGCTGATCTGCCCGCGATAGCGGTTATCGTCGTTCTTGGGGGCATAGTCGCCGATCTGGATCGGGTTGTCCTCCACCATATCGCCCGGCCGCATCCCGGCATCGAGCGCTGCCAGATAGACGAACAGCTTGAACGACGATCCCGGCTGGCGCTGCGCCTGGGTGGCGCGGTTGAAGCTCGACGTCTTGTAATCAGCGCCGCCGACCAGCGCGACAACGGTGCCATCGAGGCGCATCGCCACCAGCGCCGCCTGGCCGACGCCGGCCGGACGGCCATAGATCAACGCATCCTTGACCGCCCGCTCGGCCTCCTTTTGCAGATCGTGATCGAGCGTCGTCCGGACGATGACATCGCCATAGCCCGCCTCGGGCAGCGCAGCGCGCGCTTGCGGCAGCACCCAATCGGCAAAATAGCTGCCCGTCGGCAGCGACTTGCGCCCCGGCGTATAGCGCGCCGGACGCGCCTGGTCGGCTTGCGCTTGCGTGATCGCCCCGGTTTCGACCATGGCATCGAGCACCAGCCGGCCACGTTCGCGGGCATTTTCGAGGTGGCGACTGGGCGCCAGCCGCGACGGCGCCTGCACCAGCCCGGCGAGCATCGCGGCTTCCGCCAGCGTCAGCTTTTCCGGCTCGGTATCGAAATAGACCCGCGCGGCAGCGCGAATGCCATAGGCGCCATCGCCGAAATAGACGCTCGACAGGTAGCGCGACAGGATCTCGTCCTTGCTCAGCCGCGCTTCGAGCCAGAGCGCGATGATGACTTCCTGCAACTTGCGCTTGATGCTGCGATCGGCCGACAGGAAACTCGTCTTGGCGAGTTGCTGCGTCAGCGTCGATCCGCCCTGGGTGACGCCGCCGGCCTGGACGTTGCGGGTCAGTGCCCGGGCGATGCCGCGCGGGTCGATGCCGATGTGATCGTAGAAGCGCCGGTCCTCGATGGCGATCAGCGCGGCGGGGACATATTTCGGCAGGCGCGCGATCTCGACCGGTTCTTCCTTGTAGTCACCACGCCGCGCGATCGGCCGGCCGCCGCTGTCGACGAGCACCAGCGAAGGCTTTTCGGAGGGTTCGAGCGCCCGGCCGAGCGGCGCCGACAGCGTCAGCCAGATGACCAGCGCAATGACCAACCCGACAAAAACCGCAAGCCCGGGAACGATATAGGGCCGGACCAATTGCCAGCGACTGCGCGGGCCGGAATCCATATCGGTCAGATCCGGCGCCTCGTTCATGCGCGCTCCCGGGTGGCGCTGAACCGGATCGCGGTTTCGCGCTGGGTGACGTAGTTCAATTCCCAACTGTCGCGCGCCATGAACACTGGTGCGCCATCGCGATCTTCGGCCATCGCCGGGCGATTGTCATCGATAAAGCGTTTCAGTTCCGCCGGTTCCCCGCTGATCCAGCGCGCGGTTTCATACGGGCTCGCTTCGAAGCTGGCGGCGACACGATATTCGGCCTCCAGCCGCGAAATCAGCACTTCCAACTGCAATTGGCCGACGACGCCGACGATCCACTGGCTGCCGATCACCGGCTTGAACAATTGCGTCACGCCTTCTTCGGCCATGTCGGTGAGCGCGGTGCGCAACTGCTTCGATTTGGTCGGATCACCGAGCCGGACCCGGCGCAGGATTTCGGGGGCGAAATTGGGAATGCCGGTGAAGACGACATCGTCTTTTTCAACCAGGCTGTCGCCCACCCGCAGCACGCCATGGTTGGGAATGCCGATGATGTCGCCGGCAAAGGCTTCATCGGCAATCTCGCGGTCCTGGGCGAAGAAGAAGATCGGCGAATTGATCGCGATCGCCTTGCCGGTGGCGACCTGGCGCAGCTTCATGCCGCGGCGGAACTTGCCCGACGCGATGCGCAGGAAGGCGATGCGGTCGCGGTGCTGCGGGTTCATGTTCGCCTGCACCTTGAAGACAAAGCCCGACACCTGGCTGTCGGCGGGGTCGATCGGCGACGACACGCCGTTACGCTGCGCCGGTTGCGGCCGCGGGCTCGGCGCGAATTCGGCCAGCGCGTCGATCAGCGCTTCGACGCCGAAATCCTTCAGGGCCGATCCGAACAGCACCGGGGTCAGCGCGCCCTTGCGATAGAGATCGGGATCGAGGGTCGCATAGCCGCCCAGCGCCAGTTCGGCCTGGTCACGCAGCCGCTGCGCGATCGGCCCGCACAGCGTGTCGATCTGCGGATCATCGAGGCCGCTCGTTTGCACCGTTTCGCCGGCGGCATTGGTGCCGGTGCCATCGGGTTTCAGGAATTTGTGGCTGCGCAGATCATACAGCCCCTTGAATTCACCGCCCATTCCCGCCGGCCAGTTGAGCGGCGCGACATCCAAAGCCAGCATGTCCGACACTTCATCGAGCAGTTCGAACGGGTCCCGGCCTTCGCGATCGACCTTGTTGATGAAGGTGATGATCGGCACGTCGCGCAGCCGGCAGACTTCGAAAAGCTTGCGCGTCTGCGCCTCGATCCCGCGCGCGGCGTCGATGACCATGACGGCGGAATCGACCGCGGTCAGGGTGCGATAGGTATCTTCGGAAAAATCCTCGTGCCCCGGCGTATCGAGCAGGTTGAAGACGATGCCGTTACGCTCGAACGTCATCACGCTCGACGTTACCGAAATGCCACGCGCCTGTTCGATCTTCATCCAGTCCGACCGCGCCCGGCGGTTCTGGCCGCGCGCGCGGACTTCGCCGGCGGCATGGATGGCGCCGCCGAACAACAGCAGCTTTTCGGTCAGCGTGGTCTTGCCGGCGTCAGGATGCGAGATGATCGCAAAGGTGCGCCGCTGGGCCGGGATGCTCATTCAGGAAGGGCGCGCGCTGGCATCATGACGCTGTCGCTTTGGCAGGGCGCGCGCCGCGGCGCAATGGGGACGATGGCACCGCGATGCCCCGCAGCACGACAGACTGCACCCCGGCAGCGACAGACCGAGTCGCGCAGCCTCTGGGCAGATTCGCGCTTTGGGGTTATGCTTATGTATTCGGGGTGTTGAGGAATCCGCATTGCGCATCAAGGCGTTCGCTGCTCGGGGGCTGGTTTCGGCGCTTGTCGCCCTCGCCATTGCCGCGCCGGCTGCGGCGGCCAGCCTTTACACCGTGCCCAAATATGCCGCGATCCTGATCAACAGCGCCGATGGCGAGGTGCTGTATGCCCGCCAGGCCGATGCCCCGCGCTATCCGGCGTCGATCACCAAGGTGATGACGCTCTATGTCGCCTTCGAGGAATTGCGCGACGGCAATATCCGCGAAAGCGACATGATCCGCATCTCCACCGCTGCCGCGCGCCAGCCGCCGTCGAAACTCGGGCTGAAGCCCGGCGCCAAAATCAGCGTGCGCGAGGCGATGGGCATCATCGCGACGAAATCGGCCAATGATCTGGCGGTCGCGCTCGGCGAATATATCTCGGGCAGCGAAAGCCAGTTCGCGGCACGGATGACGCAGACGGCGCGCCGGCTCGGCATGTCGCGCACGACCTTTCTCAACGCCTCGGGGTTGCCGGCGGCAGGGCATATGACGACAGCGCGCGACATCGCCACGCTGTCCCGCGCCGTGGTGCGCGATTTTCCGCGCCGCTACCCGATCTTCAGCCAATCGAGCTTCGAATATGAAGGCCAGCAGATCGCCAGCCACAACCATCTGTTGAAGAACAACAGCGGCGTCGATGGCATCAAGACCGGCTTTACCAACGCCGCCGGCTTCACCCTCGCGGCTTCGGCAGCGCATGATGGCGTGCGGCTGATCGCGGTGGTGCTCGGCGGGCCGAGCCGGATGCTGCGCGACAATAATGTCACCGATCTGCTCGATACCGGTTTCGACGTGCTGACCCGGCGCTCACGCGGCGAAAACACCACCGTTGCTGCCAATTTCGCCGAGCCCGACGATCTGTCGGACGCGATGATGGACCGCATCGCCAGCGAATCGCCCGCCGCGGATGGCCTGGTGCTGACGACGCCGACGCTCAACAGCGCCGCAACGCGCACCCCGGCGCGGCCGTTGCCGTGAACGAACCGCAATCGTCACCCCCGCGCAGGCGGGGGCCCCACGCCCGACGGTGGGGACACGATACCGAAGCGCAGGCGCTGGGCCCCCCCCGGCGCGGCCTTGGCCGTGAACCAACCGCAAGCGTCCCCCCCGCGCAGGGGGGGGCCCCTCGCGGGCGCTTGGGGATCGTGTCACCACTGTCCGGCGCGGGGCCCCCGCCTGCGCGGGGGTGACGGGGTGTTTTGCGCGCGATGAGGCGCAGCATCCTTTCGGGCGCGGAGTCGTCGTGAGGCGCAGCATCCTCTCGGGCGCGGAGTCGTCGTGAGGCGCAGCATCCTCTCGGGCGCGCCGTGGGAATCACTCGTCGGCTATGCCCGCGCGGTTGTCAGCGGTGATTTCATCTTCGTCGCCGGCACGATCGGGCGCGATCCGGTGACCGGCGTGCTGCCCGGCAGCGTTACCGATCAATGCGCCAATGCGCTCGCCATCATCGCCGCCGCGCTTGCCGACGCCGGGGCCGGGTTCGCCGATGTCGTGCGTGTCATCTATTACCTCCCCGATCGCGGCGATTTCGAGCCGTGCTGGCCGCAATTGCGCGCCGCCTTCGGCGCCAACCCGCCGGCCTCCACGGTCATCTTCGCCGATCTCATCGACCCGGCGATGAAGATCGAGATCGAAGTCACCGCCCACCGCCCGTCCAATTAGGCACTGGTTTCGGCGCAACACCTCGCCTAGCCTTGGCTTGCAGGGGGGAAACGGACATGCTGATACGCAAGGCGGAACGCGTGGTGCGCAGTTGGCATTCCGATAGCCGGGTCTGGGACCGGCTGGAGCCACGCCCCGACGACATCATCGTCTGCACCGCCCCCAAATGCGGCACGACCTGGACCCAGCGCATCGTTTCCATGCTGATGCTGCAATCAGCAGCGCCGGTGCCGGTGATGGAAATGCACCCGTGGCTCGATGCGTTCTTCATTCCGCACGACATCGTTATCCCGATGCTCAACGCGGCGCCGGGGCGTCGGATGCTGAAAACCCATCTGCCGTTCGATGCCATGCCGTTTCACGACGACACGCTGTACATCCATGTCGCGCGCGACCCGCGCGATGCCTGCATGTCGTATCACAACCACTGCACCGGCTTTTCGGATACGGCTCATGCCGCCATGGACGCACAGGGGGTCGCCATCCCCGAAATTGCGGCGCCCTATCCGCGTCCGCCGGCCGACCCGCATGGCTTTTTCCGCCGCTGGCTGCGCGACCCGACGTTTTCGCCCTTCGATGATTGGACCTGTGCCGAATATTTCGAACTGCAACGCAGCTATTGGGCGGTCCGCCAACAGCCTAATGTGTTGATGGTGCACTATAATGATCTCAAGGCAGATCTCGATGGCGAAATGCGGCGCATCGCGGCCTTTATCGGGGTCGAAACGCCCGCCGCGCTCTGGCCCGATCTGGTCGAAGCGGCGTCGTTCGCAGCGATGCAGCGCGATGGCCAAACGATCCTCGGCATTGCTGCCCAAAGCTGGAAGAACGGCGGCAAGACCTTCATGAACAAGGGCACCAATCAGCGCTGGCGCGAAGTGCTGACCGATGCCGATCTGGCCGATTATGATGCCGCTGCCGACGCGGGAATGTCGCCTGCATTGCGGACCTGGGTGGAAGGCGGCACGCTGGTCGCCGGCGATCCAGCCACAATGGCAGATTGAGGCAGGACAGATGTTGCAGTGGCGTATCGGCGCGGTAACGGTGACGCGCATCGTCGAGATGGACTTCCCGGCGCCGTATCACCCGCACTATTCGCTGTTGCCCGATGCGACTCCCGAGGCCTTGCGCGCCATGCCCTGGCTCTATCCCGATTTCGTCGAGGCCGATGGCACGCTGAAACTGTCGATCCACGCGCTGCTCGTCGAGGCGCCCGGGCTGCGGCTCGTCGTCGATACCTGCATCGGCAATGACAAGCCGCGCAACCTGATCCGCCAGCAGGTGCTTTCCACGCCGTTTCTGGCGCGCATGGCCGAAGCCGGCTGGCCGCGCGACAGCGTCAGTGCCGTCGTCTGCACCCATCTCCATGTCGATCATGTCGGCTGGAACACCATGCGCGACGGCGACAAATGGGTCCCCACCTTCCCCAATGCCCGTTACCTGATCGGCCGGGTCGAGCATGGCTATTGGAGCGCCAGCGCCGATGCCAACCAGGCCGAGATCATGGCCGATTCGGTCACGCCGATTTTCGCCGCGGGCCTCGCCGACCTCGTCGAGATGGACCATCGCCTGTCCCCCGAAGTCCGCCTGATGCCGACCACCGGCCACACCCCCGGCCATGTCAGCGTCGTGATCGAAAGCGAAGGCCATACCGCGATCATCACCGGCGACATGATGCACCACCCCTGCCAGATCGCCCACCCCGAATGGGCGGTGCGCTTCGATGAGGATGCGGATGCGGCCGGGGCGACACGGCATGATTTCGTGACCCGCCACGCCGATGCGCCCGTGCTGATTATCGGCACGCATTTCGCCGGCCCGACGGCGGGGTATATCGTGGCGGATGGCGACCGCTGGAAATTCAGCGCCTGAAGCGCAGGTTCAGAAAACCGAATAGCCGCCATCGATCGGCAGCATGACGCCGGTAATGAAATCGGCCGCCGGGCTGGCGAGAAACACCGCCGCGCCGGCGCATTCATCGGCTTCGCCCCAGCGGGCCGCAGGCGTGCGCGCCATCAGCATGGCATTGAAGCCCTCCCAGGCCGGGTCGGTGCGCGCCATCGCGGTCATTTCCGTGGCAATCCAGCCGGGGGCGATGGCGTTGACCTGAATGTTGTGGACGGCGAGTTCGATCGCCATCGATTTGGTCAGTTGCACGATCGCACCCTTGGCGGCGCTGTAGGACGGCAGCGCCGCCGCGCCGAAGATCGATGTCATGCTCGCCAGGTTGATGATCTTGCCGCGCTTGCGGGTCAGCATCGACTGTGCGGCGATCTTCGACAGCAGGAAGGTCGCATCAAGATGCGTGGCGATGGCATTGTCCCAGCCGCTTTCGGTCTGGTGCAGGATGCCGCCGCTCACATCGACGCTGCCGGCGTTGTTGACGAGAATATCGATGCCGCCAAGACCGGCTTCGACTTCGGCCATCACACCCGCCAGCGTATCGCGTTTGGTGACATCAAGCGCCAAGGCCATCGCCGGCACGCCCATGCCCTTCAACTCGGCGAGAACCGCAGCGTTCTTCTCCGGGTTGCGCGCCAGGACAGCAACCGCTGCGCCAGCGCTGGCGAAACCCAGCGCGATCGCGCGGCCGATCCCGCCGTTGCCGCCGGTGACAACCGCGACCCGGCCGGAAAGATCGAACGAAGGCGCGCGAAAGGTCATCGGTTATCCAGTCGTCTGTTGCCCGAAAATGCTGCGATCAGGGTTTGGTGAACCGATAATAGAAGCGATCGGTCTTGCCGCGCACTGCCGCGTCGAACACCAGCGTCTCGGGATTATCCCCCGCTGTGCGCAACGCCGGCACCGCACCCGCGAACCTGAACCCGGCCTTTTCGAAATCGGCGCGCACCAGTGCCGGGTCGATGCGGTGGGTCTTGTCGGCTTGCACGCGCGGGTCCATGCCGGCGACGCCGACATGATCGATGACGATCACCGTGCCACCCTTTTTCATCGCCTTGAACAGCCGGGCGTTGAACGCCGCCGGGTCCATTTTGGGAAATTGGAACTTTTCCGATGACCAGTAGAGGTCATGATAGGTCAGGTGCAGGAAGGCGGCGTCGAGCCCGGCCGGGAACACCGCATCGCCGGGCAGCGATTTGACCAGCGTCACATTGGGCTGGCGCTTGACCAGCGCATCCCAGGCCGCCTGCGCTTTGGGGTTGTCGAGAAACGCCGGCGGCTCGATGGCGAGCACCTTGCCCTTCGGCCCCACGCCGCGGCCGAGCAATTCGCTGTAATAACCGGCGCCGGGCATGACATCGATGACCGTCGCGCCGGCCGCGATCCCGCTGGCGGCGAGCACTTCGGCGGGCTTGCGCCCCATATCGAGCGCCACGGCATCGGGCGGACGGTTGCCGAGATCGACCGGTGCCATCGGCTTGGCCAGCGCGGGCGTCGCCAGCGCAAAAGCGATCAAGGCAGCGCGCAGCAGTGGCTTCGCCATGGTTGTCGTCCCCTTACATCCCGCGCTTGGGCTTGCTGAAAATCTCGATGACATCGGCTTCGAAGCTGTCGAGGCTGTCGGCCTTGAAATCGGGATCAAAGGCCGGGGCATCCCAGCGGTCGACCAGCTTTACCGCGGTGTCGAACCAGGGTTCGTCGCGGAAGCGATCGCGCGCATCGCCCGATTTGCCGAGATATTCGTAATAATATTTGCCCTGGAAATCCTGGTGCCACTTTATCGTGTGATACAGATCGTCCGAGACATAGGGTTTCAGGATCTCGGCAGCGATGGCGCCGTGGTTGGGGATGCTCATCAACTTGCCGATATCGTGGCACAGTGCCGCCACGACTTCCTCGGTCGTGGCGCCATCCTGGCGCGCCAGAGTCGCGGTCATCAGGCTGTGGGCAAGCTGGTTGGCGCCGAAGCCGACTTCGATCGCTTCCAATCGGCGCAGCGATTCCATGATCTGCTGCGGCGCCGCCGATACCTGGTGCTTGCCGTGTTCGCGGGCGATGTGCCCCCAATCTTCGGCGGTCCCTTCGAGCATGGTCGTGAACATCGGATCAGGCCTTTCCTGCATGAATGGCGCGATACTGCGTCCGCAGCGTGACTTTATCAATCTTGCCCGAACCGAGCTTGGGCAATTGCTCATGGCTCATCCACAACCGCGCCGGCACCTTGAAGGCGGCAAGGTCGCGCTTGACGAAATCGAGGAGAGCGTCGCCTTCCAGTTCGGCACCCGGCTTTGCATAGACGACGGCGCCGACGATCTCCCCGAGCCGTTCGTCGGGCAGCCCGAAGACGCTGGCTTCGGCGACCGCCGGATGGACGTAAAGCGCGGCTTCGACTTCCTGGCAACTGATGTTCTCGCCGCCGCGGATGATGATGTCCTTCTTGCGGTCGACGATGAACAGATAGCCTTCGTCATCAAGATAGCCGAGATCGCCCGAGCGAAACCAGCCATCGCCCGGGAACGCCGCCAGCGTCGCTTCGGGCTTGTTCCAGTAACCACGGCAATTGCAGGCGGAGCGGATGCAGATTTCGCCGACCGTGCCCGGCGGCAGCCCGGCGCCGACCGGCCCTTCGCCCTGGTCAATGCGCAATTCGACGAGCGGCGGCGAGGCCCGCCCGGTGGAGGCCGGCTTGGCGAGATAATTGTCACGGAAATTGCCGGCACCGACGCCATTGGTTTCGGTCAGGCCATAGCCCTGCACCGGGTGCTTGCCCGGCAGCGTCTTGCCGAGCCGTTCGACGTGTTCGGGGGGCCGCGGCGCGCCGCCGCTGGCGATATCGACGAGCGACGACAGATCGTATTTGTCGCGATCGGGATGCTGCATCATTTCAAGGCTCATCGTCGGCACCCCGACGAAATAGGTGCAGCGTTCCTTTTCGATGAGACGCAGCGCTTCACCGGCATCCCATTTGTGCATGATGATCATCTTGCGGCCGATGGCGACCGAAACGAGCAGCACCGGCACCGAACCGGTGATGTGGAACAGCGGCACGTTGAGCAGCATGACCTGCTGGTCGGCAGGCTTGACCCCGGCTTCGGCCGACAGTTGCAACAGCGCCAGACCGGCGACGAGATAGTTCATCGCCCCCGACACGATGCCGCGATGCGTCGATACCGCGCCCTTGGGGCTGCCGGTCGACCCCGATGTGTACATGATCGTCGCGTCGTCCTCGGGCGCGATTTCGGGCAGGAACCAGGTGGTTTCGGGGGACAGCGCCAGTTCGTCCTCGACGCGGGCGATGCCCAGTTCGGCAGCGACTTCGGCCGAGGTGCGCACGCTCAGCACCGTCGTGTGGCATTTCAACCCGGCGATGCGCCGCGCGCGTTCTTCATCGACGATGGCAAGGCGCGCGCCCGAATCGCGCAAGCCGTAATCCAGTTCGTCCGCCGTCCACCAGGCGTTCATCGGAATGGCGATGGCGCCCAGATGCAGGATGGCGATGAAGCTGGTGATCCATTCGGGATAGTTGCGCATCGCGATGGCGACACGATCGCCCTTGGCGATGCCGTGGCGGTGCTGGAGCATCGCCGCCAGCTTGAGCCCGCGGGCGTGGACATCGCCGAAGGTGTAGCGTTCATCGCCGAACACCAGAAATTCGCGTGGGCCCTGCACCGCGAAGAAAAACGCGAAGAATTCGCGCATCGAAGGCGGCGCGGCGCTGAACACCGGCAGGCTGGCGCCGCGGACGCTGGCGGTGCCGACTTCCAACTGGCTGCCGGCGCCGGTGATCGCGGCAACGGCAGCGTCGATGGCAGTATCAAGTGCGGACTTCATGGCATTTCCCCGGGCATGACTGAGCGGCTGCCCCCGCTTCTTGTTGCTGTAACATTGGCCATGGCCGGGCGCGCTTGGCAACGGTACCCGGCCGATTTTGGCGGTTTTGTCCGGCGCTTCGTCTCAATAGCCCATCAGCCGGGCCATCCGGTCACCATGAAAGGCGATATCGCCAAAGGTTTCCTGGGCGGCGCGGGCGCGCTTCATGTAGAAACCGATGTCGAAATCGTCGGTCATGCCGATGCCGCCATGCATCTGCACGGCTTCATTGGTGGCAAGCTTGGCGACTTCGCCCGACTTGGCCTTGGCCAGGCTGGCGAACAACGCGCTGCGATCATCGGCTTCATCGAGCGCGGTCAGCGCACGCAGCGTTGCCGACCGGGCAAGTTCGACCTCGCAGAACAAATGCGCGGCGCGGTGCTGGAGCGCCTGGAAGGTGCCGATCTTGACCCCGAACTGGTCGCGCTGCTTGAGATAATCGATCGTGCGACCAAAGCTTTCGGTGCTGACCCCGAGCATTTCGGCGGCAAGGCAGGCCCGCCCGGCATCGAGCACTTTCTCCAGAATGGCGAAACCGCCGCCGACCGGCCCGAGCACATCGGCACCATCGACCTGGACATCGTCGAGCGTGATCCGCGCCGCGTTGCGGCTGTCGATCATCGAGCGGCGCTCCGTCCTGACCCCGTGCGCCTTTGCATCGACGAGGAACAGCGTGATGCCGTCCGGGTCCTTGCTGTCACCCGCGGTGCGCGCCGCGACGATCAGCGTGTCGGCGACATGGCCATCGAGGACGAACCCCTTGGTGCCGCTCAGCTTGAAACCATTGCCCGATGGCGTCGCGGTCGCTTCGACGAGCGCCGGCGCGTGGCGCGCGGCTTCATCGGCAGCCAGCGCGAACAGCCGCTTGCCCTCGGCAATGAGCGGCAGATACTTCGCCTGCTGCTCGGCCGAGCCGCCGGCCACCAGCGCGGTGGTGGCAAGGATGCCGGTGCTCAGCATCGGCGCCGCCGACAGGTTGCGCCCCATGGCTTCCATGATCAGCCCGGCGGCAACATGGCCGAAACCGGCGCCGCCATGCGCTTCGGGCACCAGCACCCCGGCAAAGCCCATTTCAGCCATCTTGGCCCAGGTGCCGCGGTCGAACCCCGTCGCATCGGCGGTATCGCGCAGGGTGCGGTGCTGGGCGACAGGGGCTTCGGTCTTGAAAAAACCGTCCGCTGAATCGCGGATCATCTTCTGGTCGTCGGTAAGGACTAAAGCCATGACAAGGCTCCTTTCAATTCGATTCTAGCGCTGCCAGCACGCGTTCCATGTCGCGATGCTCGGTGCTGCCGAGCCTGACCGTCCAGCGGTCGTTCACGCCGTGCCAAGCCAGCCGTGCGGCGCGCAATTTGCGACGAAACAGCCGATGGTTGATGCCCGCAGCGGTCGCCATCAGCACCGCTGTGGTTTCCCCCGCTGCCGGCACCTGCAATCTACGCACCCGGCAGTTCCAGCACGCGCTTTGCGATGATGTTGAGGTTGATCTCGCTCGTGCCGCCCTCGATCGAATTGGCGCGGCTGCGCAACCAGGCGCGGGCGACATCGCCTTCGCCATCGCCCGGGCCTTCCCAGGCGAGCGCATCCGAACCGCCGATGCTCATCAGCAATTGCATCCGGTCCTTGTTCAATTCGGTGCCATAATATTTGAGCATCGACGACAACGCGCCGACCCCCTGCCCCGCCTTGGCCTCGTCCTTGACGCGTTCCATGGTCAGCGCGAACGCCCAGGCGTTGATTTCATGGCGAACGATATCGGTGCGCAGGCCCGTATCGGCGAGGATTGCGGCATCGAGCCCGATCTGGCGCTTGGCGACCTGGGACAGGCTGTCCCGCCCGCCGCCGCCGGTCGAATCGCTGCCGCCGATCATCTCGCGTTCGTGGGTCAGCAGATATTTGGCGATGTCCCAGCCCTTGCCGGCGACCCCCATCAGGTTTTCGGTCGGCACCCGCACATTGTCGAAGAACGTCTGACAGAACGGCGATGCCCCCGAGATCAGCTTGATCGGCGACGTCGACACGCCGGGGCTCGCCATGTCGAACAACAGGAACGAGATGCCGAGATGCTTGGCCGCTGCCGAATCGGTGCGCACCAGGCAGAAAATCCAGTCGGCCTTGTCGGCATAGCTCGTCCACACCTTGCTGCCGTTGACGACATAATGGTCGCCATCGAGTACCGCCGAGGTGCGCAAGCTGGCAAGGTCGGACCCGGCACCGGGTTCGGAATAGCCCTGGCACCAGCGGATCTCGCCACGCGCGATGCGCGGCAGATGCTCCCGCTTCTGCGCTTCATTGCCGTATTTGAGCAGCGCCGGCCCCAGCATCCAGATTCCGAAGGACGACAGCGGCGAACGCGCGTTGATGCGGCGCATTTCGCTCGCCAGCACCTTGGCCTGCGCGCCGGTCAACCCGCCGCCGCCATATTCGGTCGGCCATTCGGGCACCGTCCAGCCCTTGGCGCCCATGCGGTCGAGCCACAGTTTCTGCGCTTCGCAGGTATATTTCGCCTGGCGCCCGCCCCAGCAGATATCGGCATCGCGGGTGATCGGCGTGCGCATTTCGGCGGGGCAATTCGCCGCCAGCCAGTCCCGCACGTCGGCGCGGAAGCCTTCCAGATCGGTCATGCCATGCTCTCCCCATTGGCGTTCGTTCGTTGCCGCTTTATGGTGCGGCTTGCCGTTAACGGCAACTGGCAAAAGGTCTCCCGCGCTCGTGTTGCACACCCTTCCCGATTTCGCGCACGTCGCGATCGAATTCGCCCGGCTGCCGCTGCGGCCGGATGTTTTCACGATCGCGCCGTTCGAAGCCTTTGGCACCCTGCTCGGGCCGTTCTCGCTGCGCTGGTACAGCCTGTCCTATATTGCCGCCATCCTGTGCGGCTGGTGGCTGCTTGCCCGGATGATCAAGCAGCCCGGGTCGCCGATGACAGCCACCAATGTCGATGATTTCATCACCTGGGCAACGCTCGGCGTCATTCTCGGCGGCCGGCTCGGCTATGTCATCTTCTACAATCCGGCCCAGTATTTGGCCGATCCGATGGCGATCCTGCGCGTCTGGGATGGCGGCATGTCGTTCCATGGCGGCTGTTTCGGGGTGATTCTGGGCTGCTGGGGCTTTGGGCTTGCCAACAAGGTATCGGGGCTGCGCGTGCTCGATTACGTCGCCACCGTCTCGCCGCTCGGCCTCGGTTTCGGGCGGCTGGCCAATTTCGTCAATGGCGAGCTGTGGGGCCGGCCGACGGGCAGCAACTGGGGCATCATCTTTCCCGATGCCGGGCCGGAACCGCGCTATCCGTCGCAACTTTTCGAATTCGCGCTCGAAGGCGTCGTGCTGATGACCATCCTGACCACGCTGTTCTGGGCCACCCGCGCGCGCTTCCGTCCCGGGCTGCTGTCAGGCGTTTTCGGCGTCGGCTATGGCGCGTCGCGTTTCATCGTCGAATTCTTTCGCGAACCCGATCGCCAGCTCGGCATCCTGCCGTCGGGCCTGACCATGGGGCAGACGCTGACGTTGCCAATCATCCTTGTCGGGCTGCTGCTGATCATCAACGCGTTGCGCCGACCGGCCACCCCCCAGCCGGCATGACCGATCTTGCCGCCACGCTGCGGGCCCGCATCGCGGCGGAAGGGCCGCTGCGCCTCGATGCCTGGATGGCCGCGTGCAATGATCATTATTATGCCACGCGCGATCCCTTCGGCGCTGCGGGCGATTTCACCACCGCCCCCGAAATCAGCCAGATGTTCGGCGAAATGGTCGGTGGCTGGATCGGCGATCTCTGGCTGCGCGCCGGCTCCCCCGAGGTGAGGCTGGTCGAACTTGGCCCCGGGCGCGGCACGCTGATGGCCGATGCGATGCGGGTCGGCATGCGGCTGCCGGGCTTTGCCGATCGCGTCGCGCTGGCTCTGGTGGAAACCAGCCCGGTGCTGCGCCGCGCCCAGGCCGAACGCTTGCAGGCCGACTGGCACGATTGCCTCGACGATGTGCCCGATGACCGGCCGCTGATCATCATCGCCAATGAATTCTTCGATGCCTTGCCGATCCGCCAGGGGCTGGGCGGTGACCGCGAACGCGCCGTCACCATCACCGCAACGGGCTTTGCCGCCACCGAAATTGCCGCACCGGGCCTGCCCGCCGGTGAAATCTGCGAAACCGGTATCGCGCTGGCGGCGCGTATCGGCGAACGCATTTGCCGCCGCGGGGGTGCCGCGCTGATTATCGATTATGGCTATGCCGAAGGCCCGGCGCCCGACACGCTGCAGGCGCTGCGCCGCCATGATCATGCCGACCCGTTTGCCATTCCCGGCACCGCCGACCAGACCGCGCATGTCGATTTTGCCGCGCTGGCGACAGCCGCCGGGCCGGTGCGAACCTGGGGGCCGGTGGCGCAGCGGGTCTGGCTCGCCCGGCTCGGCATCGACGCGCGCGCCGCCGCGCTGTCGGCACGCGCCACCCGGCCACAAGCTGCGCAGATTGCCGCCGCGCTGGTGCGCTTGACGGCGCCGACGCAAATGGGCGTATTGTTCAAGGCAATGGCGTTTTCGGCGCCGCAATGGCCGGTTCCGGCGGGGTTTGGCGCATGATCACCTATCGCGATGCCGGGCCCGGCGACGGAGCGGTGCTCGGCGGCATCGCCCGTGCCACCTTCATCGAAACCTTTGGTAGCCTCTACAAGCTTGACGACATGGCGGTTTTCCTCGCCCAGGGCAGCGATGCCGCCTATGCGGCCGAACTCGCCGACCCCGATATCGCCGTGCGCTTTGCCGAAACCGGCGGCGCTCCGATCGGCTTTTGCAAGGTCAGCAGCCTGAAATTGCCGGCGAGCAACCCCGGCCCGCACGCCGCCGAACTGCGCCAGCTTTATATCTACAAACCCTGGCAGGGCCTTGGCATCGCCGACGAACTCACCCGCTGGGCGCTGGACACGGCGCGGGCGCGCGGCTTTGCCGAAATCTGGCTGTCGGTGTTCACCGATAACCCCCGCGCCCGGCGATTCTATGCCCGCCATGGCTTTGCCGAAATCGAGCCCTATCGCTTCATGGTGGGTGATCAGGCCGATGTAGACATATTGTGCCGGGCGCGGCTGTGATGGTCGATGTCGCCACCGCCCCCGGGCTGGGCGTGCGCCACGGCTTTGCCGGGCGGCGTGGCGGCGTTTCGAGCGGCATCTTTGCCAGCCTGAATGTCGGGCTCGGTTCGTCCGATGATCCCGCGGCGGTGCGCGAAAACCGCGCCCGCGCTGTGGCGGCGGTGGCGCCCGGCGCGACGCTGGTGACGCTGCACCAGGTCCACAGCAATATCGTCGTCCCGGTCACCCACGCCATGGCCGATGCCGACCGGCCGCACGCCGATGCGCTGGTCACCGCCACGCCGGGGCTGGCGCTTGGCATCCTCACCGCCGATTGCGCGCCCATCCTGCTCGCCGATGCCGACGCCGGGGTGATCGGCGCGGCGCATTCGGGCTGGAAAGGCGCGCTCCACGATATCGCCGGGGCGACAGTTGCGGCGATGGAGGCGCTCGGTGCGCGGCGCGATCGCATCGTGGCCGCGATCGGGCCGTGCATCGCGCGCGCCAGCTATGAAGTCGATGCCGGCTTTCGCGATCGCTTCCTTGCTGATGATGCAGCGCATGACGGCTTTTTCGCGCGCGGGCGCGCCGATCGTTTCCAGTTCGATCTCGAAGGCTTTGTCGCGATGCGGCTGGCGGCCGCCGGGGTGCGGCAGGTTGTGGCGATGGGCATCGACACTTACCCGGATGCGACCCGCTGGTTCAGCTATCGCCGCACCACCCACGCCGGTGAACCCGACTATGGCCGGCAATTGTCGCTGATCGCCCTTTAAAAAACACAAAAAACCCGCCGGCCCAAAAGGACCGGCGGGTTTTTTTAGTGCCGTGATGCGATCAGGCAGCGACGGCGCGGTTGCGGCGACGGGCGGCAACGCCGACCATGCCGAAACCGACGATCATCAGGCCCCAGGTCTGGGGTTCAGGGATACCGGCTACGAGACTGTCGATGCGATAGCCCTGGCCAAGATCGCCGAACACGACATCGCCACCGATACGCGTGGTGAAAAGATACCGGGTGTAATAGCTTGTTGGCGCCGAAAGGCTGAAGCTGGCGGTACCCAAATTGAGGCCAGCGTTGAACACCAAGCCGGTGATGGAGCCATTAAGGCCACCGATGATCGTGCCGCCGCCCGCCGGGGTCAGGCTGGTACCAAAGCCGAGCGCATCGAGGGTGCCATTGGCCCTGACGCCGTAAATCTTGAGCGTGTCGTTGTTATCGACAAACGACAACTGCATACCGCGCAACGAGAAATCCTGGTTGCCGGTAAGCAGGATGCCTTCCCGAAGCGGCGCGAGCGCAGTACCCGGATTGTTGGTGTCGAGCTGTTCGTTCGAAGCGCCGCCATTGATGCCGATACCGATCGTGCTGCGGCGAATCTGGCCCACTGCCGTGGTCTCTGTCAGGTTGGTCAACGAACCCGGCGCCAGAAAGAACCGGCGTGACGTCGCGGTTACCGTCAGGCCTTCCGACGAGCGGGCGAACGAATTGACGTTGGTCGCTGCGCCAGCCGAAGCGAAATTGATCGAAACCACGTTCAGGGCCGAAGCCGGGGCGGCGATCACGGTGGCGAACAGCGCGGCGGTGGCGAGAATGGACTTCATGATCTTGTTCCCTTTGTCATGTCCGTCCCCTTGGCGGGGATCGATGCTTAAACTTTCGTCCATGTTGGTGGACGATCCCCAAAAGTTATGCAAACATCGTGCCATGTAGCCATGCAGATCT
>JBBRVH010000002.1:0-63033 GCA_038246995.1 Sphingomonadales bacterium | reverse complement strand
TCACACCGCCCGATCAAGACCGCGCCGAAACGAGCCACACCGCCGCAGGCAGGCCGACCGCACCGTCATTGACATGGCCGGCAAGCGCCGCGGCAAGCGCCGCGCGCGCGTCGGGTTCGATTTCACGGCCGGCATCGCGAATGGCACGGGCGGCGGGGCCGATGCGCAGGTTGAAATCGACCGCGGCGGTAACGGGATCGTCGCCTTCGCCGATGATCATGGTGAAGGGCAAGGCGTGAAAGGCGATGTCGGTCCAGCCCGCGGCGGCCAGGATGCCGTGCACGCGTTCGGGATCGGCAAAGGCGAACGGCCCGGGGGCGTGCGGGTCGGAGGCCGGCTGCGGCGGCAGCAGTGGCGCCAGAACAGTCAGCGGAAACGTGGCCCAGCCATTGTCGGCCGGCGGTTGCCAGCAAGCGAAGCACAAGCGGCCGCCGGGCGCGGCGAGCGCATGGATGTTGGCAAAGGCCCCCACCGGATCGGCAAAGAACATGATGCCGAAACGCGACACGATCAGGTCGAAGCCCGGTTCCTCGTGAAAGGTCGAGGCATCGGCGCAGATGAAATCGGCCTCGCTGAGCAATTCTTCGGCGCGGGTGCGGGCGCGGGCCAGCAGCGGTTCGGAAATGTCGACGCCGGTGGCATGGCCGTCGTCACCCACCGCGTCAGCGAGCGCCAGCGTGGTTTCGCCGCTGCCACAGCCGATATCGAGCACATCTTCCCCCGGTTGCGGCGCTGCCAGCGACAGCAGTGCCGCCGTCACCGGAGTCAAGGCGCGGTCCATGCGTTCCTGCATTCTCGCCCAGGTCTCGCCGACCTTGCCGTTCCAATATTCGATCTGTTCGGCGTTTGACATGACGGAACCTTATGGCAGGCGTTGGAAAAGGCCGGTCAGGCGGCGCACGAACGGCGTGAACAGCTTTGCCTGGCCGGGCTGTTCGGCGGCGAAACGCAAGGCTTCGGCAAGCGTGGGATAGGCCAGGGTGCGATTGGCCAGGTCGGACAGCGACAGTTTGCCGGCGACGGCGAACGTGGCGAGCGCGAGCAATTCACCGGCATGGGCGCCGACGATGGTGACGCCGAGAACGCGATTGCCGCGCGCCATGATCTTGACGAAACCGCGCATGTCACCTTCGGTAACCGAGCGATCGTTATGATCGAAATCATGGCGCCAGACGCCCACATCGGGATGTGCCGCGCGCGCCTTCGCTTCGGTCAGGCCGACCTGGGCGAGTTCGGGATCGGTGAAGATCGCAGCGGGCAAGGCGCTGTAATCCGTCGCCTTGCGAAACGGGAACAGCGCATTCTGGATGACGGTGCGAGCATCCTGATCGGCGGCATGGGTCAGGCGCGGGCCATCGCGGCAATCACCGATGGCAAAGATGCGCGGGTTGGAGGTGCGCAGATATTTGTCGACGATGATGCCGTTGCGACCGGTGGTGACATTGGCCAGATCGAGCCCGAAGCCGGTAGTGCGCGCCCTGCGGCCGGTGGCGACAAGGACATGGCTGCCGGTGAGCACGCTGCCATCGCCGAGCGTCAGAATGATGGCGCCCGCGACGCCCGATGCGGAGGCAATCGCTGCTTTTTCATGCAGTACAACGCCATCGGCGAGGAGTTGCGTGCGTACGACCGCAACTGCATCGGGATCGTCGTTCGGCAGGATCGAGCCGACGTCGACCAGCGACACCTTGATGCCGAGCCGGGCAAAGGCCTGTGACAGTTCGCAGCCGATGACACCGCCGCCGATGACCAGCAGATGATCGGGTGTTTCGATGAGATCGAAGATATTTTCGTTGGTACGATAGGGCAGATCGGACAGGCCGGGGATCGGCGGGATCGCCGGGTCGGAGCCGGTGGCAATGACAAATCGCCGGGCGGAGATATCGCGATCGCCGACACGCAGGGACGTCGGGCCGGTGAAGGCGGCGTCGCCAAAAGCGATTTCGACGCCAAAACCGCGAAAGCGTTCGGGCGAGTCATGCGGTTCGATGATCGTGATGGCCGCTTGTACCGCCGCGCGGGCAGCGGTCCAGTTGGCAGCAGGCGAACCGCCGCCACGGGTATGCGCCACTGCGGCCACGGCGATGACGGCCTTGGAGGGGACGCAGCCGGTGTACAGGCATTCGCCACCGAGGCGATGACGCTCGATCAGCAGGGTGCGAGCACCAAGCTGTGCCGCCCCGCCCGACGTGACAAGACCGGCGGCGCCACCGCCGATCACTACAAGGTCGAAATGCTCCTGAGCCATGACAAGCGTTCGACCCCGATTGGCGATGCCGGTCAATGGTGAAACGCAGGCGATGGCGCAAATCGGCGTTGCGGAAAGCAACTATCAGCCATCACCACTGCAAAAAAAATCCGGTCCGGCACCATCAATGGCGCCAGACCGGAAAGACACAAGGCAAGCTTTCAACGCTTGCTGACAGCGCCGGCAACCGCAGGCGCTGTCAGCCTCGATCACATCTCGGCATCATCGGCATCGGGGCCGGCCATCAGCGCTTCGGAAATCCCGGCGGAATTGTCACGAATGGCCTTTTCGATCTTGGCGGCCATTTCAGGATGTTCCTTGAAATATTTCTTCGCGTTCTCGCGGCCCTGGCCGATTCGGATCGAATCATAGCTGAACCAGGCACCCGATTTTTCGACCACACCGGCCTTGACGCCAAGATCGAGAATTTCGCCCAACTTGGAAATGCCTTCGCCATACATGATGTCGAATTCGACCTGCTTGAACGGCGGTGCCACCTTGTTCTTGACGACCTTCACGCGCGTCGTGTTACCGACGACTTCGTCGCGATCCTTGATCTGGCCGGTACGACGGATATCGAGACGCACCGAAGCGTAGAACTTCAGCGCATTGCCGCCGGTCGTGGTTTCCGGGTTGCCGTACATCACGCCGATCTTCATGCGCAGCTGGTTGATGAAGATCACCATGCAGCGCGACCGGCTGATCGACCCGGTCAGCTTGCGCAGCGATTGCGACATCAGGCGCGCCTGCAGGCCGACATGGCTGTCGCCCATTTCGCCTTCGATTTCGGCGCGCGGCACCAGCGCCGCCACCGAATCGATGACCAGCACGTCGATCGCGTTCGAGCGGACCAAGGTGTCGACGATTTCCAGCGCCTGTTCGCCGGTATCCGGCTGCGAGACGATGAGTTCGTCGATATTGACCCCAAGCTTCTTGGCATAGGCCGGATCGAGCGCGTGTTCGGCATCGACAAAGGCTGCCGTGCCGCCGCCGCGCTGCGCTTCGGCGATGGCGTGCAAAGCCAGCGTCGTCTTGCCCGAGCTTTCGGGCCCGTAGATTTCGATGACCCGGCCACGCGGCAGGCCGCCGATGCCAAGGGCGATGTCGAGACCCAGCGAACCGCTGGAAATCGCTTCCACTTCCATGGTTTCACGTGAGCCCAGCTTCATCACCGAACCCTTGCCGAAGGCGCGATCGATCTGCGCCAGCGCCGCTTCGAGAGCTTTTTGCCTGTCCATGCCGCCGTCTACCACTTTCAAAGCCGCTGCCATCGGGAGACCTTTCCTAATCGTTCGCCAGTTCACGTCAATGGCACTTTCGTATTCCCTTTGTTCCGGAAGAACAAGAGCGGAACAAAAAGAAAATTTCAGCGTTGAAATGCCGCGATCAGGTTCGCCGGCGCTCGCGATTGGCCTCGAAGATTGCCTGCGCCAGATCGACCAGGGCGAATGGCTTGGAGAGGAAATGCACGTCCTGCGCGCTGACGGCGCGATGCAAAGGCGCTTCGGCAAAGCCCGACATCAAGACGATTCCGATGTCGGGCCGCATCTGCAGGCAGCGCGACGCGAGCTCCACCCCATCGATGCCGGGCATCATGATGTCCGATACCAGCACATCGAATTCGGCGCCGGTATCGAGAATGGCCAGCGCGATCATCGCATCGGCAGCCGGCGTGATTTCCGGCCCGAAGCGCTTCATGCCGCGCTCGAGAATGGCGCGCACGGCAGGATCATCCTCGACCAGCAGCAAGCGCAGACCCGCGAGCGAATCGGCATGCAGTGCCGGTGCCTGCGACGCCGGCTGTATCTCCTGTGGCCGGTCGCCAAGCGGCACGGCGGGCAGGAAGACACTGAACTTGGTGCCGACCCCGCCCGCGGCCGGGGTAGCGAAAATATACCCACCGGTCTGTTTCACGATGCCGTAGACGGTCGACAGGCCAAGTCCGGTGCCCTGCCCCATCGGCTTGGTGGTGAAAAAAGGTTCGAAAATCTTGCCGGCGATTTCAGGCGGAATGCCGCTGCCGGTATCGGACACATCGATCGCGACATGATCGACCCGCGGAATGATGCGATGGCCTTCCGCCGCGATATCGGCGGCCGGCACATCGAACACCGCGATCCGCAACCGGCCCTGGTTGACCATGGCGTCGCGGGCATTGATGGCCAGGTTGACGATGACCTGTTCGACCTGGCCCGGATCGGCGAGCACCGCCGATTTCAAGTCGGTGCAGTCGATCTCGAGCTCGATGCCCTTGCCGAGCAATTGTTCGAGCAGCGGCCGCAGCGCGCCGACCAGCGGTGCCAGGTCGAGCACCTGCTGGCGCTGTGGCTGGCGCCGGGCAAAGGCCAGCAATTGCGCCACCAGGCCGGCCGCGCGCAATCCGTTGCGACGGATTTCGGAAAGGCTGTGATGATCGTCGTCACCGGCAGGATGGCGTTCGAGCAAATGTTCGGTCATGCCGAGCACGGCCGCCAGGATATTGTTGAAATCATGTGCGATCCCGCCGGCAAGCTGCCCCACGGCCTGCATGCGGGTAACGGCGGCAACCTGCGCTTCGAGCCGCAACTGTTCGCGAATGTCGCGCATCGCGAGCAGCGCCGAAATGCCGAAACCCGGCGGCACCGGCACGATGCTGACGATCTGCTTTTCATCGGGGCGATCGTGCAAGGCGGCACGCACTTCGGTGCGTTCGTTGCCGGACAGCGTTTCGGCGACGGCGCGGGCGATCTTGTCGGCATCTTCGGCGACGAACAGCCATTCGGGCCGGGTGCCGGGATGATAGGCCGACCCCACCGTCGCCTTGAGCGCATCATTGCCGCTGATGACGATGCCGCTGCTGTCGATCAGCGCGACGGCGATCGGCAACCCCATCAACGGCAGGTTGAGCGCCAGCGGATTGCGCCCGGTATCGGCATAGGGTGCCGGCCAGAGCGCGAGGGACAGCGGCGCCAGCGGTTCGTCAGCCATAACGTTCTTCGGTCCAGGGGTCGCCTTCGTTGTGATAGCCGCGGGTTTCCCAGAACCCGGGCTTGTCGGTCGCGACAAATTCGATGCGTTTCAGCCATTTGGCCGATTTCCACAGGTAAAAGCGCGGAATGATCATGCGAACCGGGCCGCCATGATGACGCGCAATCGGTGCGCCGTCATGGCTGTGGGCGAGCAGGCAATCAGCATCGGCAAAATGATCGAGCCGGACGTTGGTGGTATAGCCATCATAGCCATGCAGCACGACATGGCCGGCGTGCGGCAGCGGCTGGACGACCGACAACAGCTGCTGCGCCGAAACGCCCCGCCAGCGGTTGTCATACCGCGACCATTGCGTGACGCAGTGGATATCGGACACATCCTCGAACGCCGGTTGCGCCATCAGGTCATCCCAGGTCCACACGATCGGCGTGACGACAGCACCATCGACCGTCAGCCGCCAATCGGCACGCGGCACATCGGGCTGGATGCCGAGATCGAGCACCGGCCAGTTGGTGACGAGGCGCTGGCCGGGCGGCAGGCGATGTTCATGGGCTTCGTCGGGCGTGCCGGTGAGCAGCCGGCCGGCGCGCGCCCAGGCCTGTTTGACGGCGACGAGCTTGTCCTTGAAGCCGCCTCCATCGCTCATCAGCCGCGTTCCCGCATGATCCGCGCGGCATCACGCTTCCAGTCGCGGGTCTTTTCGGTTTCGCGCTTGTCGTGGAGCTGTTTGCCCTTGCCCAGCGCCAGTTCGATCTTGGCGCGGCCACGATCGTTGAAATAGATCGACAGCGGCACCAGCGTCATCCCCTGCCGGGCCACCGCGGCGCCCATCTTGTTGATCTGGCGTTCGTGGAGCAACAGCTTGCGCGGCCGTTTCGGTTCATGGTTGAAGCGATTGCCATGGCTGAATTCGGGAATGTTGGCGTTGACCAGCCAGACCTGGCCATCCTTCACCTCGGCATAGGCTTCGGCAATACTGCCCTCACCACCCCTGAGTGCTTTCACCTCGGTGCCCGCCAGCGCGATGCCGGCCTCCACTACATCCTCGATATAATATTCATAGCGCGCGCGCCGGTTCTCGGCGACGGTCTTGACCTTGACGGTTTCGTGGCGTGGCCTTGCCATTACATCAACCCGGCGTGCGCCAGCCCGGCATCGACCGCGGCCTTTGCTGCCGCCGAGGGTTCGACGATCGGCAAGCGGACGTCAGGGGTCATCAGACCGAGCCGCGCCAGCGCATATTTCGTCGGCCCCGGCGACGCATCGCTGAACAGTGCGGCATGGAGCGGATAGAGCCGGTCCGTAATCGCCAGCGCCGTGCGGAAATCCCCTGCCAGCGTTGCCGACTGCAACTGCGCGCACAGGCGAGGCGCGACATTGGCCGTCACCGAAATCGCCCCCACCCCGCCCATGGCATTGAAGCCCAGCGCCATGTCGTCGTTGCCCGAAAGCTGGATGAAATCCGCCCCACAGGCTTCACGCTGCCCCGATACCCGCGCCAGATTGCCGGTGGCGTCCTTCACGCCGATGATCGTGGGCAGTTGCGCCAGCTCGGCCATGGTTTCGGTGCTCATGTCGGCGACGGAGCGCCCGGGGATATTGTAGATGATGATCGGCAGGCCTGAGCGTTCCGCCAGCGCGGTGAAATGCGCGATCAGCCCGCGCTGCGACGGCTTGTTGTAATACGGTACGACGATCAACGCGGCGTCGGCGCCGACCTTTTCGGCGTGCGCCATATGGGCGATCGCGGTGGCGGTGTCGTTCGATCCACAGCCGGCGATCACCGGTACGCGCCCGGCGGCAATTTCGACCGTGCGGGTGATGACATCATAATGTTCGGCATGGCTGAGCGTCGGCGATTCGCCGGTGGTCCCGCACGGCACCAGCCCGGTCGAACCTTCGCGGATCTGCCATTCGACAAAGGCGGCAAAAGCATCGAAATCGACCGCGCCAGCCTTGAAGGGCGTGACCAGCGCCGGAATCGAACCCTGTATTGCAAGCTGCGTCACGTCTCTTGTCCCTGTTGTCCTCGCCCGTGCGGATTGCCGCCTCGGTCTTGTCGCTCTTCACCGCGGCGCTGCAACCGCCTATGCCATGATGTGTTGATGGCAAGTGAGTGTGATATGGAGCGCGTAACCCAGATGTCCAGCAAAGTCTTGTTGCTGGCGCTTGCCCTTGCCAGTTGTGCACCGGCGCTGGCGCAAATCAACGAAGCGACTCGCAGCCTTTATGTCGCGCGGTTGGCCGATAATGCCGCGGGGCGTTTCGGCGGCATGGCCGGATCGCCGCTGATCGGGGTCGCCAGCGTGCCGACGCTCGATACCGTCGTCACCTGGGATCGGCTGCGCCGCGATGGCTATACCGCCGCCAGGGGCGCACGCTTTGCCGAATATGCCGAGTTCCTGCGCGCCAACCCCGATTGGCCACAAGCCACGACGGTGCGCCGGCTCGCCGAAAAGCTGATCGATGAAAGCGTCACCGCGCCGGAACGCATCGCCTATTTCAACCAGTTCCCGCCGCTTTCGGCACTCGCCAAGCTGCGGCTTGCCGAAGCGCAATTGTCGCTCGGGAAAAACGACGATGCACGGGCCACCGCGCGCGATGCCTGGGATTCGGCCGGGCTCGACAGTATCGCCGAACAACAGTTGCTGGCGCTTTTCGACAAGGACCTGCGCCCCGAGGATCATCTGTCACGCGCCGATCGGCTGTTGTGGAGCAACCAGACGAGCGCCGCTGCCCGCCTGTTGCCGCGCATCGACATGGACCGGCGGCTCTGGCTGCTGGCGCGGATGGCCTTGCGCGCCAATTCGCCCGATGCAACCAACCGCCTGGCCGGCGTGCCGCCGCAGTTGCGCGCCGATCCGGGGTTGATCCTCGATCGCGCCGCCTGGCTGCGCCGCAAGGGCTCGATCGACGAAGCCAACGCGCTGCTGGCAAACGCCACCCCGGCGCCCGGGCCGATCGTCGACGGCGAAAGCTGGCTGAAACTACGGCTGGAGTTCGCCCGGGCCGCGTGGCGCGCCGGCGATTTCGATACCGCCTATCGCATCGCCTCACGCCATGGCGCGCTGACCAGCGGCACGCCGATCGCCACGCGCAGCCTGGGCGAACGCCAGCAATTCATCGACAGCGAATGGCTCGCCGGCTGGCTGGCCCTGCGCAAAATGGGCCGCGCCGGTGATGCCATCGGCCATTTCCGCAACGTCCGCACCGCCGCGCTCACCCCGCTCAGCCAGACCCGCGGCGATTACTGGATCGGTCGTGCCGCCGAAGCTGCCGGCCAGGCCGGGCCGGCGCGCAGCGCCTATGAAGCTGCCGCCAGCCATTTCGATTATTTCTATGGCCAGCTTGCCGCCGAACGGCTCGGCCGCGCGCTGGCGGTAAAGCGCACCGCGCCCGCCAGCATCAGCGCCGACGTGGCCAGCACCTTCCGGGCCGAACCGCTGGTGCGCGCCAGCTTTGCGCTGGGTGATCTGGGTGATCGGCGCCGCCAGGGCCTGTTCGTGCGCAGCCTTGCCGAACGCGCCGCGACAGCGCGTGATCAGGCGCTCGTGGCCGGTATCGTCAAGCCCATGGGCCGCCCAGATCTTGGCGTGCTGCTCGGCAAGGCGGCACGCAGCGATGGCGAACTGGCGCTGATCGATACCGCCTTTCCGATGCTCGACCTGCCCGCCAGCCTGAACGACAGTTGGACCATGATCCACGCCATCACCCGCCAGGAAAGCCAGTTCGACCAGACCATCGCATCGAGCGCCAATGCGCAGGGGTTGATGCAGTTGCTGCCGACGACCGCCGCCGAACAGGCCGGCAAAATCGGCATGGACGCTTCGACCGCGCGGTTGACCGCGGACCCGATCTACAATGTCACCCTGGGGTCGGCGTTCTTCCGCCGCTTGAAGGACAATTTCGGTGGCAGCCATGTGCTGGCTGTCGCTGCCTATAATGCCGGGCCGGGCAATGTACGCAAATTCCTGGCCGCCAATGGCGACCCGCGCCAGCCGGGCACCGACGTGATCGACTGGATCGAGGCCATCCCGTTTTCGGAGACGCGCAACTATGTCCAGCGCGTGCTCGAAAACGCCGTTGTGTATGACCTGCTGCACCCAGAAACGGCGGTGATGCCGAAAACCAACCGGCTGTCGGCGTATCTGGGCAAATCGACTCCGGGCTGAAGCACCTCTCCCCTTGCGGGAGAGGTTTCCAGCGCTCGGTTGCACCCGGGCCCGCGCGCGGTTAACAGCGGCGAATGACCGCAACCGCTCCCGCCGCCGAACCCGCCCCGCTGCCGATCTCGCTTGCCGATGTCGAGATGGCGGCACGGGCTATTGCCGGTGCCGTGGTGCGCACACCGTGCCTGCGCAGCCAGACGCTGTCGGACCTGACCGGCGCCGATGTCTGGCTGAAGTTCGAAAACCTGCAATTCACCGCCGCCTACAAGGAACGCGGCGCGCTCAACAAATTGCTCAGCCTGACGCCCGAAGAACGCCGGCGCGGCGTGATTGCCGCATCGGCCGGCAACCATGCGCAGGGCCTGGCCTATGGCGCCAAACGGCTCGGCATTCCCGCCACCATCGTCATGCCCAAATTCACCCCGGTGGTGAAGGTGCAGCAAACCGAAGGCCATGGCGCCAATGTCGTGCTGTTCGGCGAAAAATTCGAGGAAGCCGCCGCCCACGCCCATGAACTGGCGGCAAAGCGCGGGTTCGTTTTCGTCCATCCCTTCGATGATCCGATGGTCATGGCCGGGCAAGGCACGGTCGGCCTCGAAATGCTCGACGATGTGCCGGATCTGGAAACGCTCGTGGTCCCCATCGGCGGCGGCGGGTTGATCTCGGGCATCGCCACGGTCGCCAAGGCGCGCAATCCGGCGATCGAGGTCATCGGCGTCCAGGCCGAACTCTATCCGTCGATGCATGCTTTTCTGAAAGGCGAAACCAGCGTCTGCGATGGCGACACCCTCGCCGAAGGCATCGCCGTCAAGACGCCGGGCAAGCTCACGTCGCAGGTCGTGCGTGCGCTTGTCGATGATATCGTGCTGGTTGGCGAACGCGATCTCGAACGCGGTGTCGCCATGCTGCTCAACATCGAAAAGACCGTTGTCGAAGGCGCCGGCGCCGCTGGCCTTGCCGCGCTGCTGGCACACCCCCGGCGCTTTCGCGGCCAGAAGATCGGGCTGGTGCTGTGCGGTGGCAATATCGATACACGGCTGCTCGCCAACGTGCTGCTGCGCGAACTGGCGCGTTCCGGCCGGCTGGCGCGGCTGCGCATTCGCTTGAAGGACCGGCCCGGGCAATTGTTCGAGGTGGCGCGGATCTTCGACCAGCAACAGGTCAACATTCTCGAAGTCTATCACCAGCGCGTCTTCACCAGCCTGCCGGCCAAGGGCCTGATCGCCGAGATCGAATGCGAGACCCGCGACGCCGATCATCTCCAGCGCCTGCTCGAAGCCTTGCGCGCCGCCGCCTATGAAGTGCGCATGGTCGAAGCGGATTGACGCGAAAACGGGGCCATTAATCGCAGTTAACCGTCAATTGCCCTATGGTCATTGCCCGGCGTGCCGCATTAGACTGAGCCAACGGCGCCGATCCGGGAGGGGAGCTTTGTGACCGACCAGAGCTTTCGCTTTCCACGTTTCTTCGTCACCGCCCCCGCCCCCTGCCCCTATGTGCCCGGCCGCACCGAACGCAAGGTGTTCGCCGAACTGAAGGGCGGCAGCGCTGTCGAAATGAGCGAAGCGCTCGGCCGCATCGGTTTTCGCCGCAGCCAGAATGTCGTCTATCGTCCAAGTTGCGATTTCTGCCAGGCCTGTGTCTCGGTGCGCGTCATGGCGCCGATGTTCACGGCGACGACCACGCAAAAGAAACTCTTGCGCCGCCACGCCGATCTTGAAGTCAACGCGTGCGAGCCTTGGGCCACCGCCGAACAATGGTCGTTGCTGCGCCGCTACCTCGCCGTGCGCCACCCCCAGGGCGGCATGGCAGCGATGGATGCGCATGATTATGCCGACATGGTCGAACAGACGCCGGTCGATACCGTCGTCGTCGAATATCGCGAGCCTTCGACCGATGGCCTGCCCGGCAAGCTGGTCGGCTGTTGCCTGACCGACAAGCAGTCGGATGGCCTGTCGATGATCTACAGCTTCTACGACCCCGACAGCACCACCCGCCGCGGCCTTGGCAGTTTCATCATCCTCGATCACATCATCCGCGCCGGCGAGGCCGGGCTGCCCTATGTCTATCTCGGCTACTGGATCGATGATTGCGATCGCATGGCCTACAAGAAAAGCTACCAGCCCGCCGAAGCGCTGCTGGGCGGCGTCTGGAAACGCATGGATTGAGCGGCGTTGCCCGGAAGCTGATCGGACCGGGGGTGACGTTCATATTTTACGGGATTTCAGGCGAGGCCCCGCTCCATCAGCGCCTTGGTCGAGGCATCGAAACGCGCGCCGCTGCCCGCCAGCACGGCATTGGCCATTTCCTTGCCAAGCTCCACGCCCATCTGGTCAAACGGGTTGATGCCCATCACCACCGCCGCCACAAAGGTGCGGTGCTCGTAAAACGCCAGCAGCGCCCCCAGCGTCGCCGCATCGAGCCTGTCGAGCAGCAGCGTCGCCGACGGGCGATTGCCGGGAAAGCTTTTTGCCGCTGCCAGCGCCGTATCGCCGTTGCACAGCACCAGCGCCTCGGCAAAGCTGCGCCCGCGCATCAGCGCCGCACCCTGCGCAAAACAATTGGCGAGCAATTGGCGATGGTGCGTCGCCGGCAAATGGTGACCCGGGGTGCGAACCGCGACAAACTCCACCGGGCCGACCACCGTGCCCTGGTGAATCAGTTGAAACACCGCATGTTGCGCATCGGTGCCGGTGCCGCCCCAGGTCACTGCCGCGGTCGGTGCCGTCACCGGCTCGCCGTCGCGGGTGACGCGCTTGCCGTTGCTCTCCATTTCAAGCTGCTGGAGAAAGCTCGGCAACAGCCGCAGCCGCTCGTCATAGGCAAACACGCCGCGCACCGCCTGGCGTTGGTATCGCGCCGCCCAGACATCGCACAGCCCGGCAAGCACCGGCGCATTCGCTGCCGGCGGGGCATCGCGAAAATGCGCATCCATCGCCGCAGCGCCGGCGTGCAGCGCCTGCCAGACCGGCCAGCCACAGCGCAGCGCCAATGGCAAGCCGACCGCAGACCAGAGCGAATAACGCCCGCCCACCGTCTCGGCAAAGGGCAGCACGGCGCCGGCGCCCCAGGCCCGGGCCTTGGCCGGCGCTGCCGTCACCGCGATGCAGCGGCTACGCGGATCGGCCACGCCGGCGGCGGCAAGCCAGGCCAGCGCTGTTTCGGCATTGGTGATCGTTTCGGTGGTGGTGAAGGTTTTCGACACGATGATGATGCGGGTGCGCAGCGGGTCGCACGCCGCCAGCGCCCGCGCCAATGCTTCGCCATCGATATTGGCGACGATGTGGATATCAGGACCCCCAGAGTCTTTGGCACCATCCCGGCCCAGCGCATCGACGAGCAGCGCCGGCCCCAGCGCCGATCCGCCGATGCCGATGTGCAGGATATCGCTGACATCGTCGCCGCGCACGGCCTCGACCAGCGCCCGGATCGCCGCCTGGCCCCGTGCCGCCGCGTCATTGTCGGCGGTATTGCCCATGCCGCGTTCGGCAACATGCGTCGCGGCGCGGCCTTCGCTAGGGTTGACCACGGCGCCAGCGAACAGTTTTTCCCGCCAACCCGGCAAATCGGCTTCGTCGGCAAGATCGTGCAATGCCGCCAGCACCGCCGCGCTCACCGACAATTTGGCGAAATCGAAATGCACCCCGGCAACATCGAGCCTTAACGCAGCCAGCCGGTCAGGCTCGGCTTCGAACAGGCTGGCGATGGGGGGCAGCGCCGCGGCAAGCGCAGTCAGGCGGGCATCGATCGACATGTGGCCACCCTGCCGCAAAGCCGTGACCGGCGAAAGACACGATATCGCCCGGCGCGCCGCAAATGCAGTTGAAGCTTGACCGCGCGCCCGCCCCGCGCCACGCCGCAGCACGCATGACGATAGCCCCGCCTCTCGATCCGGACGCCCGCACCGCGCATTTCGCCCGCGCTGCGGCGCAAAAGGCCGTGCTCGGTGATGTCGTGCGGCTGGTGGGCACCGCGGTGCTGCTGGCGCTCGGCTTGCGTGCGCTGGTCTACGAACCCTTCAACATCCCGTCGCAATCGATGCTGCCGCAACTGCTCGTCGGTGATTATCTGTTCGTTGCCAAATGGCCCTATGGTTATGGCCGCTATTCCTTGCCGCTCGGCCTGCCGCTGTTCGACGGGCGGATCGCGGAGGCGCTGCCGACGCGCGGCGACATCATCGTCTTCAAGACCCCGCGCGACAACCGCACCGATTTCATCAAGCGGGTCATCGGCTTGCCCGGCGATCGCATCGCGATGCAGGCCGGCGTGATCATCCTCAATGGCCAGCCTGTCACCCGTCAGCGCCGTGCCGATGTCACCCTGCCAAGCGATGGCGAAGACTGTGATTCCGGCCCCGGCCGCCCGGATTTCCGCACCCGCGACGCCGCCGGCCGCAGTATCTGCCGCTACCCGGCGTTCATCGAAACGCTCGCCAATGGCAAACGCTACGCCGTCATCGACCAGATCGCCGATGATGTGCGCGACACGACGGAAACCGTCACCGTGCCCGCCGGCCATGTCTACGTGCTCGGCGACAATCGCGACGACAGCGCCGACAGCCGCTTTTCGGCAGCCGAAGGCGGGGTCGGCCTCGTGCCCACCGGCAACATCATCGGCCGCGCCGACCGCATTTTCTTTTCGATCGCCCCTTCGGCGCATCTGTCGGAACCCGCCGGCTGGGGGGCCGCCCTGCGCACCGATCGCATCGGGGCGCGGCTGTGAGCGCCAGCGACACCGAACTTGCCGCCTGGGCCCGCCAGGCGCTGGGGCATGACTTTGCCGATATCAGCCTGGTGCGCCGCGCGCTTACCCACAGCAGTTCGGCGCAAGGGCCGAACAGCTATCAACGGCTTGAATTTCTCGGCGATCGCGTGCTCGGCTGCGCGGTCGCGGCCTGGTTGTTCGCCGATCATGATGAACCCGAAGGCCGGTTGACGGCGCGGCTGCACGCCCTGGTGGAAGGGCCTGCGAACGCCGAAGTGGCGCGTGCCCTTGGTGTTCCCGAACAGATCATCATGGAAAGCAGCGCCCGCGCCAAGGGGCTGCATCGCTCCGAAAACGTCCTCGGCGATGTTGCCGAAGCACTGGTCGCAGCGCTGTATCTCGATGCCGGCTGGGCGGTCGCCGATGCGTTCGTGCGCCGCGAATGGGCGCGCCTGCTCGAACGCGGGCCACGCTTGCTCGCCGATCCGAAATCGCGCTTGCAGGAATGGGCGCTCAAACGCCGCGCCGGCATGCCGATCTATGCCGTTGTCGATCGCCAGGGCCCCGACCATGCGCCGCGCTTCACCATCGAAGTCGTCGTGCGCGGCCAGCCGCCGGCGCGGGGCGATGGCGCCAACAAGCAGGAGGCCGAAAAGGCCGCTGCCACCAATCTCTTGAGCGCTTTGCTCGCAAAGGCACCGAAATGACCGAAGAATCCCCCCAGAACTGCGGCTCCGTCGCCATCGTCGGCGCGCCGAATGCCGGCAAATCGACCCTCGTCAACGCGCTCGTCGGCCAGAAGGTCGCGATCGTTTCAGCCAAGGTGCAGACCACGCGCACCCGGTTGATCGGCATCGCCACCGAAGGCGCAGCGCAATTGCTGCTCATCGACACGCCGGGCATTTTCGCGCCGCGGCGCCGGCTTGATCGCGCCATGGTGCGCGCCGCCTGGGAAGGCGCGGAAGGCGCCGACCTGATCGCGTTCGTGGTCGATGCCAAGACCGGTTTTCGCGACGATGCCACCGCGATCCTCGAAAGCCTGGCCAACCGGCCGGAGCCCAAACTGCTGGTGCTCAACAAGGTCGATATCACCGCCAAGACCCGACTGCTCGAACTCGCCGCCCACGCCAATGCCTTTGCGCGCTTCGATGATACCTATTTCGTTTCGGCCGGCACCGGCGACGGCGTCGCCGAATTGAAGGCGGCGCTGGCGGCGCGGATGCCGCCGGGGCCGTGGCATTTCCCCGAGGACCAGTTGACCGATGCAACGACGCGGTTGATGGCCGCCGAGATCACCCGCGAGCAGCTCTATCATCAGCTTCACGCCGAACTGCCCTATGCCAGCGCCGTCGAGACCGAAAAATGGGAAGAACGCCGCGACGGCAGCATCGCCATCCACCAGCAGATCCTGGTGGAACGCGACACCCAGCGTGCGATCGTGCTTGGCAAGGGTGGCCAACGCCTGAAGGAAATCGGCAGCCTGGCCCGCGCCGGGATCGCCGAACTGACCGGGAAAAAGGTCCATCTCTTCCTCCACGTCAAGGTGAAGGAAGATTGGTCCGAAGATCGCGCCGTCTACCGCGATTCAGGCCTCGACTGGGTCGATTGAACCCGCGCGGCCATACCGCGTTCAGCCCATGGCGGCGTCGCGAAACCCGTTCGCCTTGAACAGCGGGTTGAATTTGCGCCGCAGGTTTTCGAGCGAGGCCACCACATCGGCGGAAAGGGGCGTGACGGCGCGGGGCGCAGCAACGCGCTCGGCAACCGGCGCCGAAGCGGCATGCGGCCGGAATTCCGGAAACTTGCCTCGCAGCGCTGAAAACAGCAGGTCCGCCGCCTGGGGCAGCGCAGTGGCAGGCGCTTCCGCTGCAGGCTCGGATATGACCATCCGCAGTTGCGACCGCGAACCTTCGACGAATTCCACCTGGATCATAGCAATAAACTCCCCAATGATTTCTATAAGATGCCCGATTGGATTACTGGTACGCCACAAAACGATAAATCTCGTTCCGAACCTTTAACCTCGCCGCGCACTTGATCCGGCACACGTCTTCAAACGAAAATCACGCCGCAATCGCCCGCTGCTGCCGACGCCGAACGGCACCGACAAGGCCGAAGCCGGCAATCATCTGCAGCCACACACCGGGTTCGGGAACCGGGTCCAGACCACCGCCGCCGCCGCCGCCGCCGTCCGGGATCGGGATCGGGATCGCGGTCTTGTACAGCACTGCATTTGAAAGCGAGCCAAAGGCCGAAACCAGGATATTCAGCGGCGAGTTCGACTCGATCTTGTAGAAACCAGTCGTGCCACCCTTTGCTTTTACTGGACCCTGTCCGGCGCCCCAGTGAATCGAGACGAAGCTGGTGTCGGTCAATTTCGTCGAAAAGTCGATGTTGAAGCTTTTGTCGGACAGGTCGATCTTTTCAACGGTTTTGAAATTACCATCCCAATCAAATCCGATGGATGCGAGCGCAGCCTTCTGGTCCGCGACATCACCGCTATTATTGCTGTTCAGATTACCAGCGAAAAAACCGCTGCACGCCGTGGCGCTGGTAAGATCACTCAACGCGCAAACACCAACTGTGGATGGCAGGGGCGACGGTGTCGGTGTGGGCGTCGGTGTCGGCGCTGGTGTCGGCGCTGGCGTTGGCGTTGGAGTTGGTGTCGGATTTTTGCCCTTTGCCGAAACAGCGCAGGGCTGCGTCAACAGCACGCAAACTGCGAGCGCGCTCATGATTGTTGGACGAATGGACTTTCCAAGAATGGACACGACGTTCCCCTGCTGCAACGCTTCCTTAAGATTTTGCTCAGGCAGCGTCAACAGAAATTATATATCTGTTAACTATGATGACAAAAACGCAATCTGACGTTGCTGCGTTGATCTGGCAGGGGCCAAAGTCTTCGCGCCTCGGCGCGATCGGCGCTAGGCTCGGCGCGTGCACATCACCACGCCTGCCATCATCTGCGCGTTGCTCGCCCATGGCGAAAATGGCGCGGTCGTGCGGTTTCTGACGCCCGATCACGGCCTGGTTGCCGGCTATGTCCATGGCGGCCGCTCGCGGCGGCTACGTCCGGTGCTGCAAGCCGGCAATGGCGTCGACCTGCGGCTCGATGCCCGCAACGAAAACCAGCTCGCCGTTGCCAACGTGGAATTGACCAGCAGCCGGGCAGCACTCGCCACCACAAGCGCCGCGCTGGCCGCGCTCGATTGGCTGACGGCGTTGACAGCTACCGCGCTAGCCGAAAGCGTGCCGCATCCGGCACTCTACTCCGCGCTCGACGCGCTCACTGCCGCTATTGCCGCCGGTGCCGGCGCATTGCCGCTCGGCGAAGGCATTGTCCGCTATGAACACCGCCTGCTCGCCGAACTCGGTTTCGGGCTCGATCTGGCCAGTTGCGCCGCGACGGGTGCGACAACCGATCTCGTCTATGTCTCGCCCAAATCGTCACAGGCGGTATCGCGCGGCGCCGGGCTGCCCTGGGCGGCGCGGTTGCTTCCCCTGCCCGGCTTTTTGATCGGCGCTGCCCCCGCCGACGCAGCCGGCATCCTTGACGGGCTGAAGCTCACCGGCTGGTTCCTGCACCGCGACGTGGTCGGCGGGCGCGATATCTGGCCGGCACGCGACCGTTTCATCGCCCGGCTGTGACGGCGCATCGCTGGACGCGCCCGCCCCCTCGCGCTATCCCGCAGCATGGCAAAAATTACCGCTGAACCTCCCGAAACCGACCGCATTCTCGATACGCCCTTCGATACCGCGCTCGGCGATCGCTACCTCGTCTATGCGCTGTCGACGATCACCGCGCGCTCGCTGCCCGATTTGCGAGACGGCTTGAAACCCGTCCACCGCCGGCTGCTGTGGGCGATGCGCCTGCTCAAGCTCGATCCGAGCCAGGGCTACAAGAAATGCGCGCGCGTCGTCGGCGATGTCATCGGCAAATACCATCCGCACGGCGACCAGTCGGTCTATGATGCGCTCGTCCGCCTCGCCCAGGATTTCGCGCTTCGCTATCCGCTTGTCGATGGCCAGGGCAATTTCGGCAATATCGACGGCGATAACGCCGCCGCGATGCGCTATACCGAAGCCCGGTTGACCGCCGCCGCCGCCGAATTGATGGATGGGCTCGACGAAGCCAGCGTCGCCTTTCGCACCACCTATAATGGCGAGGAGGAAGAGCCCGAGGTTTTCCCCGGCCTGTTCCCCAATTTGCTCGCCAACGGTTCCTCGGGCATCGCCGTCGGCATGGCGACGAGCATTCCGCCGCACAATGCCGCCGAAATCCTCGATGCCGCCATGGCGCTGCTCGCCGACGCGGACCTGCCCGATGCGGCGCTGATGCAATGGGTCAAGGGCCCGGATTTCCCAACCGGCGGGGTGTGCGTCGAACCCGCCGCCAGCATCGCCGAAAGCTATGCCACCGGGCGCGGCAGCTTCCGGCTGCGGGCGCGCTGGCGCAAGGAGGATCTGGGGCAAGGCACCTGGCGGATCATCATCGAGGAAATTCCCTACCAGGTCGTCAAGGGCAAGCTGATCGAAGCCCTTGCCGAACTGGTCACCGAGAAAAAGCTGCCGATCCTGGGCGATATCGACGACGAATCCGATGCCCAGATCCGCATCATCATCGAGCCGCGATCGCGCAATATCGATCCTGACGTGCTGATGGAAAGCCTGTTCAAGCTGACCGATCTCGAAGTCCGCGCCTCGCTCAACATGAACGTGCTCGATCATGGCCGGCCGGGCGTCTTGTCGCTCAAGCAGGTCATCGCCAAATGGCTGGTCCACCAGCGCGAGGTGCTCATCGCGCGCTCGCAATACCGGCTCGACAAGATCGACGCCCGGCTCGAAATCCTCGGCGGGCTGCTCATCGCCTATCTCAACCTCGATGAAGTCATCCGCATCATCCGCGAGGAAGATGATGCCAAGGCCAGCCTGATCGCCACGTTCGAGCTGACCGCCACCCAGGCCGAAGCCATCCTCAACATGCGACTGCGCAGTCTGCGCAAGCTCGAGGAAATGGAGATCACCAAGGAAAACAAGACGCTGACCGCCGAAGCCCGGGGCCTGCGCGCGCTCATCGCTTCGCCGTTGCAACAGACCGAGCGGCTGGCGCGCGATCTGGCGGCGCTGCGCCAGCTCTATGGCCCCGATACCGTTCTCGGCCGGCGCCGCACGACGATCACCACGGCGCCGAACGTCAAGCTGCTCAGTATCGAAGACATGATGGACAAGGAACCGCTCACCATCATCACCAGCGCCAAGGGCTGGGTGCGCGCGCTGAAGGGCCATGCCGATCTGGCGGCGGGCGATGCGGTCAAGTTCAAGGAAGGCGACGGCCCGGGCTTTGCCTTCCACGCCCATACCACCGACAAGATCATCGTCGCGGCCTCCGATGGCCGCTTCTACACGCTGGGTGCCGACAAATTGCCCGGCGGGCGCGGCTTTGGCGAACCGCTGCGGTTGATGATCGACCTTGGCGAAGGCGTCGATATCATCCTGATGATGGCGTGGCGCGCCGAAACGAGATTGCTCGTTGCCGCCAGCGATGGCCGCGGCTTCATCGCCCTCAGCGCCGATATCCTCGCCGAAACCCGCAAGGGTCGCCAGGTGCTCAACCCCAAGGAAAAAGCGAAGCTGGCGATCGTCCGCACCGTGGCACCGGGGGAGGACATGATCGCGGTCATCGGCGAGAACCGCAAATTGCTGGTCTTCGGAATCGATGAACTGCCGGTGATGGCGCGCGGCCAGGGCGTCGCCTTGCAGAAATACAAGGATGGCGGCCTGTCGGATGCGCGCGGCTTCGTGATGGCCGAAGGGCTAAGCTGGGCGATGGGCGGCACCAGCGCGCGCACCCGCACCGAAAGCGACCTTTCGTTCTGGAAGGGCGCGCGCGGCAGCGCCGGGCGCCTGCCGCCGACCGGTTTTCCCCGCGACAACAGGTTCGGGTGATGCGGCTCGCCAAGGCCGGGGCGGCACGTTAGATTGAATGCATGACAACGCTGCTCCCGATCCTCGGCCTCAACGCCATTCTCATCGCCTGGATTATCTGGATGGTGGTCAAGGATCCCGCCAATGTCTGGCGCGGCAAGCCGAAGTACTACAAGGAAAAGAAGAAATTGCGCCGGCCGCGCCTGCCCGGCGAAAAGGGCTGACGCCATGACGATCGTCGCGATCCTGTTGCTCGCGGCGGTGCTTTTCATCCTTGTCGGCCGCTGGCGCCGCGCGGCGCCGCGGCCGGCGCGCACGGTCGGTGCGGATCGGCGCCGCGACGATGGCATCGTGATCCTGCCCCTCGATGCGCCGAACGCCGTCGACGCTTCTACCCTCGATGACGATGCCTTCACGCCGGGCGGCGGCGATTTTGGCGGTGCCGGCAGCAGCGGCAGTTGGGACAGCAGCGACGGCAGCAGTGATGGCGGTGATGGTGGCGGCGACTGAACGCCTCTTGCGACCGCACCGTAATCTGATATTAATATGATATCACTTTATCGGGGGCGATTCGCATGACGACGACCACACCGCATCAGAGCAGCCGCGAGGTCGCCGGTGCCGGGGCCAATGGCTATCTGATGCTGTTCGTGACGCTGGTGTTGATGGTGGCAACGCCGCTGGCCGTGCTGGCCGGCGCCGCGGGCGGCAATGGCTGGCTGGTGCTGCTCGGCATCCTTGGCGCCATCGCTTTCCTGTTCATCCTCAGCGGCTTCTACATGCTGTCGCCCAATGAAGGCGCGGCGATCACCCTGTTCGGCGCCTATCGCGGCACCGACCGCTCGACCGGCCTGCGCTGGACCCTGCCGTGGATGGGCAAGAAGAAGATATCGCTGCGTGCCCATAATCTGATCTCGCAGACCATCAAGGTCAACGACCAGCGTGGCAACCCGATCGAGATCGCCGCGCAGGTCGTCTGGCGCGTCACCGATTCGGCACAGGCGCTGTTCGATGTCGATGATTATATGGGCTTTGTGTCGGCGCAGATCGAAGTGGCCGTGCGCACCATCGGCGCGCGCTATCCCTATGACGATTTCGAACACAAGGAAGTCACGCTGCGCGGCGACCATGAACGCATCAGCGGCGAACTGCGCGCCGAATTGATGGCACGGCTCGCGGTGGCCGGCATTACCGTCGATGAATGCGGCTTCACCCATCTCGCCTATGCGCCCGAAATTGCCGGCGCCATGCTGCGCCGGCAACAGGCGGCGGCGGTGGTCGCGGCGCGCGAAACGCTCGTCGCCGGCGCGGTCGGCATGGTCGAGATGGCACTGGCGATGCTGAGCGAGAAAAAGGTTGTCGAACTCGACGACGAGCGCAAGGCGGCGATGGTTTCGAACCTGATGGTCGTGCTGTGTGGCGAGCGTGATACCCAGCCCGTGCTCAACACCGGCTCGCTCTACCAGTGATGAGGTGACCGCGCGCAAGGCCTACCCGCTGCGGCTCGACCCGGCGCTCCACGACGCCATCGAACGCGCCGCCGCCACCGATCTGCGCAGCATCAATGCCCAGATCGAAGCCTTGCTGCGCGAGGCGCTGGCGCGGCGCGGGATCAAGGTCGGGGTGACGCCGGCGACGCGTCGGGGACGGCCACCGGGAATGTGACCCCCGTCTCCTGCCTGGGGGAGAGGAGAGTTGTCCTATCGCGCCGCCGCGTCGAGCAAGGCCGCCACCTGCGCTGCATCCCCCGGAAACCCGGCCGCGACCCAGGCGCGCTCGAACGCCCCCAGACGCCGCGCCACTTCCGGCCCCGGCACGACGCCGCGGGCGATCAGGTCACGCCCCGATGCCGGCAGCCGGGGCCGTTGCCACGCCGCCAGTGCCGCAACATCGGGCCCGCCCTGCCCCGCGATCAGCAACCGGTCGATCACCGCTTCGGCCCCCACCGCCCAAGCCAGCGGCAATAACGCCGCCGCTTCGTGCGGCACCACCGCCAGCGCCACCCGCGCGCGATCGGCATTCGACAGCCGCAGCCGGCCGGTGACGGCATCGGCGGTTTCGGCGGTCAACAGCGCCGCCAACCGCCGCCGCCAGTCACGCGCCAGGCCGCTCGCCGCTTCCGCCGCGATCGTTTGCGCCAGCCCCTGCATCCCGTCGGCGTTGAATTCCGGCAGCACCGGCCGCCAGATCCCCTGATCGAGCATCAGCGCCATGATCGCCAGCGGGTCGGGCAGTGACAATATCCCGCGCAATTCCAGCGCGATGCGTTCCCGCGACAGCGCCATCAAATCGTTGGCGCGCGCCGTGCACGCCGCCAGGCCGTCGGCATCAACGACGGCGGCAAAACGCGCCGAAAAACGAAAGAAGCGCAGGATGCGCAAATGGTCCTCGGCAATGCGCTGCAACGGCGCGCCGATGAAACGCACCCGCCGCGCTTTCAAATCCGCCAGTCCGCCGAAGAAATCGCTGATTTCACCCCCCGGCAGCGCCGCGTACAGCGCATTGATGGTGAAATCGCGCCGGCTGGCGTCTTCCTGCCAATCGTCGGTAAATGTCACTTCGGCATGGCGGCCATCGGTCGCGACATCGCGGCGCAGTGTCGTCACCTCGGCGGTCAGCGTCTTGCCGACCGCCGTCACCGTGCCGTGTGCCAGCCCGGTCGGCACGGCTTTCAGCCCCGCCGCTTTCACCCGCGCCATTACCTGCGGCGGCGTCAGCCGTGTCGCCAGATCGATATCGGCCCCCGCCGCGCCGTTCAGCGCATCGCGCACCGCGCCACCGACAAGCCGGGTCTCCCCCGCCGGCGCATCGAGCGCCGCGAGCAGCGCCTGGCCTTCCGGCGTCAGCGCCCAGGGTGGCACCGGCAACATCACAATCGGCGCGACAGGTTGACGATCATCCCCGCAGTCGCCCCCCAGATCTCGTGCGCGCCGTGGCGGATGATGAAGAAATTGCGCTTGCGCCCCTGCCATTCGCCGCTGTGCAGTTCGTGATTTGCCGGATCGATGACATGCGCGAAGGGCACATGAAAAACCGCCGCCACCTCGGCTTCGGCGCGGCGCAGCACCAACCCCGGCGGCACGATGCCGACCACCGGCGTGATCGCATAGCCGGTGCCGGTTTCATAAGGCCCCAAGGTGCCGAGCACCTCGACATGATGGCGGGCAAGCGCCACTTCCTCCTCGGCCTCGCGCAGCGCCGCGGCGATATGGCCATCGTCCTCGGGGTCGACCCGTCCGCCCGGAAAGGCGATCTGCCCCGGGTGCTTGGCCATGTTGGCGTTGCGCCGGGTGAGCAGCAATTGCGGCTCGGCTTCATCGGTGATGGCGATCAGCACGGCGGCAGGCGTGAGCGCGGCTGCACGATCGAAGCCGGTATCGGCAGTCACGTCCCAATCACCGCGAAACCCCGGCCAATCGACGCCCGGGGTGCCACCGGCCAGCAGCGCGGCGCGCAGGCGATCGATCGGCATCAGGCGGGCATGAAAGGAAAAAAGGCGCCATCGCTCCACAGCCCGGGCGGCGTCGCGCCCTCGGCAAGCGCCAGGTCGGCAAGCTGGTAGAACACCGCCCGGTTGACGAGCGCCTCCAGCCCGGCGCGGACGTGCAGATAGGGCCGCGGCGTGCCATCGGGCGCGGTGTCGATGCGCAGGATGTTCGCCGGTCCCGCCGCCACCAGATCATCGGTATTGGTGCGAAACATGATGCGACGTGCCCGGCCCTCGCCCTCGCTCGTCGCTTCCACCGCCACGAATGGCGCGTCATCGACCTGGATATCGAGCTTTTCACCCGGGGTGACGAGCACGAAGCCGCCATCGGCTTCACGCCGCAGGATGGTCGAAAACAGCCGCACCAGCGCCGGCCGGCCGATCGGCGAGCCTTCGTGGAACCAGGTGCCATCGGCGGCGATGCGCATGAACGAATCGCCGCAATGCGCCGGATTCCACAGATGCACCGGCGGCAGCTTGCCACTGGCCAGCAGCGCCGCCAGTTCGCCGAGCGACCGCCCGGCCGAATCGCGTGTGGTATTGGTCATGCCGGTGTCTTAGCGTGACTGACGCACGGGGCAAGCAGCGGGGAGTCGCAGCTATGCCGCGCGTCGAAGCCCGTCCTTGCCTTCGACCCAGGCGACGCCGGGCAACGCCGTAGCGTCGCCGCGGAGCAGCAGCCGGGTGCGATCTACCGGGCCGGGCATTATCCAGGCGCCGGTGGCCGCCGCCGAAAAACCGAAACGGCCATAAAAGGGTTCATCGCCGATCAGCAGGACAGGCGGCGCGCCCGCGGCATCGACGGCGGCAAGCGCATGGCGCATCAATGCCGAAGCGACGCCCGTACCGCGCTGGCCGGCGGCAACCGCGACAGGGCCAAGCAGGACCAAGGGGGCACGCCCCCCGGAGACGCTGCGCAACGCAATATCCCAGCATTGCAGCGAGCCGATGACGGCATCACCGACGCGCGCCACGCCCGACAGCGCAGCGATCGGCACGGCACCGTCACGCAACCGATAGGCCGTGCGATTGTGGCGCGCCGGGCCGAAGCAGGCGTCGAGCAATGTTTCGATGGCCGGCTGGTCGGCAGCCGTGGCAAAAGTGATCGTGATCAATCCGGGGGGAGTCTTTCCAATGGCAGGACGAGGAACGCCGGGCCACCTGTGCGGTGGCGCGGGGGTCAGCCTCGTCGGCTCATCGGATAATCCAGCGTCATGATGGCGTGGCCAATATCATGCGCGGGCTTGCCGTGCAATGAATGCACCGCACTCAGTGCAGGCGACGCTCGAGCCCGGCAATGGCGTCGTCGGCCAGCTTTGATGCCAACGCCTTGTCGGTATTGGCAGCGATAAGCGCGGCAGCAGCGGCGGTGACACGGCGGGCGACATCGGCGCGCAGTTCGGCTTCGGCAGCGCGTTCCGCAGCAACGATCTTGGCTTCCGCGGCGGCAGTGCGGCGCTCGATCGTCAGGGTGGCGTTCTTTTCGGCGGTCGCCACCAGTTCGCTGGCTTCGCTGCGGGCGCGCGCGACAATCGCTTCGGCATCGAGCGTGGCGGCTTCGCGGCGCGCGTTGGCATCGGCGAGCAGCGCTTCGGCCTCGTTGCGCAGCGTGCGGGCTTCATCCAGTTGGCGCTTGACGCCGGCGATCCGTTCATCGAGCCCGGCGGCGATGCGCTGCGGCAGCTTGCCGAGCACGATGGCGAGGACAAAAAAGATCGTCATCGACACGTAGACGTAGAATTCGGCCCCCTGGCCGAGCAGCAGCGCTTCCTCGTGATGCTCGCTGCCCGGTGCGGTGGTGCCGGCGCGGGCTTCGGCGGCCGCGACGGATTCGGACGAGAGCGCCGGCGATTCGGTGCGCGGCAGCGGCGAAGGCATCGAATCGATCACGCTGCGAGATCCTGCTTTTGTGCCGCCAGTGCCGCTTCGATATCGGCAGCGGAAAGTTCGAGGCCGGTCAGCCGGGTCACGGCATCCCCGGTCAATTCGGTGGTCGTTGCAGCAAGCGACGCCCGTGCCGCAGCCCGCGCCCCGTCAAGCCGGGTTGCAGCTTGCGCCGCCTGGGCATCGAGCACGCCGGCCAGTTCGGCCATGCGGACTTCGCTGCGGCGGGCGGCTTCCGCCTGCGACGCAGCGACTTCGGCCTGGGCCGCTTCGCGCGCGGCCGCCATGCCGTCGTCATAACGCGCCCGGATGGCATCCGCTTCGCCCTTGGCCGATTCGGCCGCATCGAGATCACCCGCCACCCGGCTTTCGCGCTCGTCGATCACCTTGCCGACCTTGGGCAGGGTGGGACGCACGATGGCGAAGTAGAGCACCGCGAAAATCGCGGCGAGCCACACCAGCTGGGAAACAAAATTGGCGGGGTCAAATTGCGGCACGGATCAACCTGTCATTGCAGTATGGCCTGCCCGGAAAATCCCGGACAGGCCTTGAGCGTCGGATGGATCAGCCGAAGGCCAGTGCGAGCGCGACAACGGCGGCGATCAGGCCGAGCGCTTCGGTCACGGCGAAGCCGAAGATCAGGCGGGCGCCGAGCTTGTCGGCAGCGGCCGGATTGCGCAGCGCGCCCGACAGGAACATGCCGAAGATCAGGCCGACGCCGATGGCGGCAAAGCCGGCACCCATGGCAGCAAGACCGGCACCGATGAGCTTGGCAGCAGCGATATCCATTGTAAGTCCTTTTGAGTTAATCAGTTAGAGTGGGTTATTCGGGTAATAGGTGAACGGTAAACCCTAGTGGAGGTTCACGGCATCGTTGAGATAGATCGACGCCAGCAGCGCGAACACATAGGCCTGCACGACCGCGATAAGCAGTTCGAGCGCCGTGAGCGCGACATTGACGGTAAGCGGGATGATGCCGAGCACATAAGGCAGCGCTTCGAACGAACCGAGCGCCACGACGAAGCCGCCGAACACCTTCAACAGCACATGGCCGGCGGTCATGTTGGCGAACAACCGGATGGCGAGGGTGAAGGGCCGCGACAGGAACGACAGGAATTCGATGGCAGCGACCAGCGGCAGCACGAACACCGGCGTGCCTTCGGGCAGGAACAGCGAGAAGAAGTGCAGGCCATGCTTGGCAAAGCCGACGATCAGCACCAGCACGAACACGATGGTGGCAAGCCCGAAGGTGACGGCGATATGGCTCGTCGGCGTGAAGGCCCCGATGAAGGGAATAAGGCCGAGCAGGTTGCAGGCGAGCACGAAGATGAAGACGGCGAAAATCAGCGGGGCGTACTTCAGCCCTTCCTTGCCGACATTTTCGCGCAGCATGTCGCGTATGAAATCATAAAGATATTCGACAGCGGCCTGGGCGCGGCCCGGCACGAGCTGCGGCTTGGCGGTGCCGATGTAGAGGAACGCCGCGACGACAAGCATCGCGATCAGCATCCACAACGACGAATTGGTGAAGGACAGATCGGTACCGGCGACGTCCAGGTGGACGATCGGCTCGATCGCGAACTGCTCCATCGGATTGGCCATGGTGTCCCTATTTCCCGTCGAACTTTTTCTGCTGGCGCAGTACCGAGCGCAGGCCCGTCGCAAACCCCAGCAACAACAAGACAATCAGCCCCCAGGGACCGGTTCCAGCCTGCCGGTCGATGAACCAGCCAAGCAACCCGCCGACCAGCATCGCGCCGACGAATTCGACCGCGATCGACCAGCCCTGGCTTTCCTCGCGCTTCGATGCGTCACGCTTTGACGCTTCGGCGGCGCGGGCCGCAGCGATCCGGCGCGCAAGCGCATCGTCGTCGTCGGCGTTATTGGCCAAGTTGGGTGAGACCCCTGAAGATTGAAACCGACCGTCACGAAAACATCCGCAAAAGGCCAATGGCCCCGGGCGGCGAGCCACCAAAGGTTGCGCGGCGTCTATCCATGGGGGGGCGGGCTGTCAACTCTTGTGCAGCGCACACAAGCGGTGGGATTGCCGCCGCATGTGCCGCTTCGGGCGGCGCATGCGGCGGTCAACGCTTATTCAGCGCGACTTCAAAAGAGCAACCAGCGCCGCTGCGGCCGGACCCGATGATGCCGGGTTCTGGCCGGTGATCAACAACCCGTCGGTGACGACATGCACACCCCAGTCGGCGGTGCTGGTATAGCGACCACCATTGGCCTTGAGCATGTCTTCAACAAGGAAGGGCACGATATTGGTCAGGCCCGACGCCTGTTCCTCGCTGTTGCTGAAACCCGTCACGGCCTTTGCGTCGACCAACGGGCGGCCATTCATCTGCCCACCCCTCTGCAACGTGCGGCGGAAAATTGCCGGCGCATGGCATACCGCGGCAACGGGCTTTCCGGCGCGAACCAGCGTTTCGATGATCGCGATCGAAACGGGGTCGTCGGCCAGATCCCAGAGCGGCCCGTGCCCCCCCGGGTAAAAGGCTGCATCGAAGTCCGCCGCCTGCACCTGCGCCAGCGGCACCGTGTCGGCGAGCAATGCCATCGCTTCGGCATCGGCTTCGAATCGCCGCGTCGCGTCGGTCTGCGCCGAGGCTTCCGAACTTTTCGGATCGAGCGGCGGTTTGCCCCCCTTCGGCGATGCCAGTGTCATCGCGATGCCGGCATCCTTGAAGACATAATAGGGCGCGGCCAACTCCTCCAGCCAGAAGCCGGTCGGCTTTCCCGTATCACCAAGGCGATCGTGGGACGTGAGGACAACAAGAATGTGCATCAGCGCTACTCCGGCTAAAAATCTGGTTTGCAGCGAACGTTCGGATGACGGGGTAGTTCCTTGCCGCCACCAGCCCGGCCATCTGCCCTGCCCCGAGGTTGCCGCCGCTGCAATTCGGCCTATTCTGGCAGCATGATCAAGATGTGTGCTCTCGCTCTGCTCCTCATCACCGCCAGCACGGCACAGGCGCAAACGCCGCCGGATGCCGCCCCGTCGGCCCCGGTTGCCGAACCGGCCGTACCGCCCCAACCCCCAAAGCCGCTGGGCCCCAAGGTCGTGTTGAGCACCGGCATGGGCGCGATCACCATCGAACTCGACCGCCTCCATGCGCCGGTGACCACCGCCAACTTCCTCAAATATGTCGACCAGAAGCGCTATGACGGCATCAGCTTCTACCGCGCGCTGAATTTCACCGCGCCGGCGCCGGTCGGCCTTATCCAGGGCGGCGTGCGCGGCCGGTCGGACAAGGTGCTGCCCGGCATCGCCCATGAACCGACGTCGAAGACCGGGCTCAGCCATACCGATGGCGCCGTCTCGATGGCGCGCGGCGCGATCGGCACGGCGGCGGGTGATTTTTTCATCATCATCGGCGATCTCAACACCCTCGATGCCAATGACAAGGACCCGGGCTATGCCGTGTTCGGCAAGGTCGTCGCGGGTATGGACGTGGTGCGCAAGATCCTGGCGGCGCCGGTTTCGGCCACCGAAGGCACCGGCGCGATGAAGGGCCAGATGATCAGCGCGCCGATCATGGTCACGACGACGAAGCGGGTAAAGTAACGCTGAAACTGCACCGCCACCCCCGCGCAGGCGGGGGTGGCGATTACAACTCTATGTCAACGCGGCCCACGCCGCTGCTGACGGATGGCGCGGCGTTCCCAATAGCGGCGCTGGCCTTGCGACCACGCCCGGGCTTCGCCGCGGCGATTGTAAACCATGGCGCCGGTACCGGGGTAATAATAACCGCTCGACCAACCGAAATTGGAACCGACATAGCCATAGGGCACGCTGCTGTAACCGCCCACATCGCCATAATAGCGATCATAATCCGAATTGTAGCGGCCATCGGTGGCACAGGCACCGAGCCCGATGGTTAGCGCGCCGATGATGGCGAAACGCCCGACAAGACCATGTTTCATGCTGCTTCTCCGATTGCGATACAGCTTCAACGCATGAAGCCGGCAAAGGGGCGCAAGAATCAGACGGTGGCGAGCAATCGTTCGGCGGCCTGCAAATCGACGCTGACCAGTTGCGAGACACCGGGTTCGCCCATGGTGACGCCATAAAGCCGGTGCATCCGGCTCATCGTCACGGCATTGTGGGTGACGATCAGAAAACGTGTCGCGGTATCGGCGGCCATGCGGTCGAGCAGATCGCAGAAGCGCTCGACATTGGCATCATCCAATGGCGCATCGACTTCATCGAGCACGCAGATCGGCGCCGGATTGGCGAGGAACAGTGCAAAGATCAGCGCCGTCGCGGTCAACGCCTGCTCGCCGCCTGACAACAACGTCAGCGATTGCAGCTTCTTGCCCGGCGGCTGCGCCATGATCTCGAGCCCGGCTTCCAGCGGGTCGTCCGATTCGATCAGCGCCAGTTGCGCTTCGCCGCCACCGAACAGATCGGTGAACAGCCGGCGGAAATGCCCGTCGACCGCGGTGAAAGCCGCCGCCAGCCGCGCCCGGCCTTCGCGATTGAGCGCACCGATCGAGCCGCGCAGCCGGGCGATGGCGGTATCGAGCTCGGCCTTTTCGGCAATGATGGTGGCACCTTGCGTTTCCAGTTCGGCCAGTTCGATATCGGCGCGCAGATTGACCGGCCCCAACCGTTCACGCTCAACGAACAGCGCGTCATGGGCCTGCGCCAGGCTGTCGGGGTCGCCGGCATCATGGCTGAAACCGACACGGCCGGGCAGCACCGGCGGCGGGCATTGAAAGCGCTCCCCCGACAGGCGTTCGACTTCCAGCCGTGCCGCATCCTGGTGCTCGGCCTCGGCGCGTGCCGTGGCGCGGGCTTCGCGGGCTGCGGCCACGGCTTCGTCGGCGGCGCGGGCCCTGGCCGCAAGCGCCTGCAAGCCGGCTTCGGCGCGGGCCAGCGCATCGGCGGCGGCAGCCCGCGTGGTGTCGGCAGCGGCGGCGCGGCTGGCAATGCCGGCGATGCTGTCGGCAATCACGGTGCTGCGGCTGCCGAGTTCGGCCTGTTCGGCGCGCGCCGCATCGGCGCGGCGGTTGAGTTCGGCTTGCTGCCCGGCGCTGGCTGTGCGGCGCGCCTGCCAGCCGGCGCGTTCCTGTGTGATGACGGCGAGGCGGCGGCGGGCGCTGTCGGTCTCGCGCGCCAGCGCATCGGCAGCGGCGCGGCGCGTCGCAACCGCAGCACGCGCGGTTTCGGCAGCACCGCGTGCAGCGGCGAGTTCCGCCGCCAATCCGCCAAGCGCCGCATTGTCCGGCACGGCCGCGCGCGCGGCGGCAAGCTCGGCGGCAAGCCTTTCGCATTCGGCGGCAGCGCGCGCGGTTGCCGATTGCAGGCTGGCTTCTTCGCCGGCGCGGCGGCTGGCAGCGGTTTCGGCGGCGGCAAAACGCGCGCGCGCTTCGGCCAGGGCGCGGCCTGCCGCATCGCGCGCCGCCCGCGCGGCGCGTTCGCCATCATGGGCGCGGCCCGCTTCGGCCACGGCAGCGGCGAGCGCGGCGGCGGCGGCCACAACATCGGCGTCGGCGGCGGCACGTTCACGCGCCACTTCGGCGGCGCGGCGACGCGCCCGCAATCGCGCGGCAGCAGCATCGGTGCGACCACCGGCATCGACGAACCCATCCCAGCGCCACAGCGCGCCCGCGAGCGTCACCAGCCGCTGGCCGGGCCGCAGCAGCGCCGCCAGCGCCGGCGCTGCTGCGGCATCGACAACACCGATCTGCGCCAGCCGCCGCGCCAGTTCGGGCGGCGCGCTTACCCGTGCCGCAAGTGGTTCCACGCCCGCGGGCAGCGCCGGGTCCTCTCCCGCCAGCGTGCCCGCCCAGCGCCGCGCACCGTCACTGTCGGCCGGCCCGGCATCGAGATCGTCGCCAAGCGCCGCCGCCAGCGCGGCTTCATAGCCGGCATGGGTTTCAACCCGATCGGCGATGCGCGGACCCTTGCCCTGATCGGCCGCCAGCCGCCGTGCCAGCGCATCGGCTTCGGCGGCAAGGCTGGCGAGTGTCGCTCGCGCGGCGGCATGGCCAGCGGCGGCTTCGGCGCGGGCCGTTTCGGTGGCCGGGCGCGCGGCTTCGGCTAGTGCCAGGGCATCCTCGGTCGCTGCCAGCGCTGCCACGGCATTGTCCACGGCCGCCGCCAGCCCGCCGGTATCGGGGGCCGGCGCCAACCGCGCCAACCGCGCCGCCAGATCGCGGCTTTCCGCCTCGGCACGCGCCAACCGGGCAGCCCCCGCCTCCACAGCCGCTTGCGCGCTGCGCGCTTGCGCCGCCGCCGCCGCATGGCCATCAAGTGCCGCGCCCAGCCGGGTTTCGGCCGCTTCTGCAACCGCAATCGCCGTTGCCACCGCAGCCGCCGCGTCGGGCTCGGCCGCCAGCGCAGCAGCGAGTTGCGCCGTCAGCGCCGCCGCTTCACCATCAAGCCGGGTATCGGCGGTCGCGGCATCGTCGGCAAGGCTGGCCTCGCGCGCCGCATCGCGCGCCACCGTCGCCAGCAGCGCCTGCAATTCGCCCTGCCGCCGCGCGGCGCCGGCCGCTTCGGCATCGAGCAGCGCGCGCGACTGGCGCAGCGCCTGCACCGCCGCTGCGGCCTCGGCCTCGGCCATGCGCAATTCGGGCAGGCCGGCGCTGGCGTTGGTCGCCTCGGTTGCCAGCGCGGCGGCAATGCGCGTCAGGTCGCCGGTCTTGCTTTCCGCATCGCGCGCCGCCGCCTGCGCCGCTGCGGCCGCCGCCTGCGCCGCCCGCCAGCGCGCGAACAGCAACGCGGCTTCGGCGATCTTCAACCGGTCCGACAGCGCGCGATACCGCCCGGCGGCCTTGGCCTGGCGACGCAGCGAACTGGCCTGCGCCTCCAGCCCGCGCACGACATCGTCCAGTCGCGCGACATTGGCTTCGGCGGCACGCAGGCGGATCTCGGCCTCGCGGCGGCGGACGTGCAGCCCGGCGATGCCGGCCGCTTCCTCCAGCAGCATGCGGCGCTCGGCAGGCTTGGCAGCGATGATCGCGCTGATCCGCCCCTGCCCGACGATCGCCGGCGAATGTGCCCCCGTCGCGCTGTCGGCGAACAACAGCCGCACATCCTGTTGCCGCGTATCGCGGCCATTGACGCGATAGTCCGATCCGGCGCCGCGCTCGATGCGCCGCGACACCTCGATCTCTTCGCCCGCCGCGCCGGCCAGCGCCAGCGTCACCTGCGCGAAACTGCGTGATGGCCGCGCCCCGGTGCCGGCGAAGATGACATCGTCCATCCCGCCCGACCGCATCGATTTGGGGCTGGCCTCGCCCATCACCCAGCGCAGCGCTTCGAGCAGGTTGGACTTGCCGCAGCCATTGGGGCCGACCACCCCGGTCAAGCCGGGTTCGATGCGCAACTCGGTCGCTTCGACGAACGATTTGAAACCGGCGAGACGGAGTTTGCGAAATTCCAAGTCAGCGGGCCCCCGTCACGCTGTGGTGCCTATTACTGCAGCGCGGCCTGAAGCTTGGGCTCGAGCGTTTTCCAGTCATAGACGTCGGTCTGCACGGCACCGTTGATGATGAAGCCCGGCGTGCCGGTCAGCTTGTAGGTGTCGGTCGCCTGCTTGCGCAGCTCGAGCAACTTGTCGAGCGCGCCCTTGTCGGCGAGGCACTGGTCGAACTTGGCGCGTGGCATGCCGCGGGTGCGGACATAGGCATCAAGCTTGCCGACTTCGGCGAGCATGGCGATCTGCTTGTCCTCGGGCAGCGCCGAAAGCCGGGCGCTATCGGCATCGGTCAGCTTGCTGAACGGCTCGGTCCAACTGGCCTGGTCCTTGTAGAAGCTGTCGAGCAAGCCGAAGAACGGCTCGGCGCCCTGGCAGCGCGCCAGCATCGACGCGGCATAATCGGGGCCGTTGAGCACGAAATTGCGATATTCGTAGGAGACATTGCCCGAAGCGACATATTTGGCCTTGATCGTTTCAAAGGCCTGGCCATGGAAATCGGCACAATGCGGGCAGGTCAGCGACGCGAATTCTACCAGCTTTACCTTGGCATCGGGATTACCCATCCGGAAACCGCCTTCGGGCGTAGCGACGTTGACGGTCAACCAGTCGGTCTGCCCAGCCGGGCTTGCCGGGGTGGCGGCGGTGGTGGCGGGTGCTGCCGGGTCGGCCGCCTTGTCACCACAAGCGGTCAGGGTCAGCGACAGCGCCAGCCCCAGCATCGTCGAACGCGAAATCGTCATCAATCACCCCTAATGCGGCACCGCCGCGATCTGCCATGGTTTAGGCCAAAGCCCCCGGCACTGCAAAGATTCTGGCGCTGCAAAGCCTCTAGCGCAGCGCCGCCTGCAGCCTGGGCTCGAGATTGGCCCAGTCGTACACGCCCGAAACCGTCTTGCCATTGATCACGAAGGTCGGCGTGCCTTCCAGCTTCCAGGTCTCGATCGCATCCTTGTAGATGGCCACGAGCCGGTTCTGCGCCGTCTTGTCGGCAAGGCACGCCTGAACGCGGGTCATCGGCAAACCTTTGGCCACCGCCCATGTATCGAGACCCGAGGCTTTCGCCATGCCGAGCGGTTGCTGGTCGAGCGGCAGCTTGCCGATCGCGTCACCATCAGCGGCCCTGATCGCGGCAAAACCCTGGGTCCATTTGTCCTGCTCGGCGAACAAGGCATCGGCCATGGCCAGCCCCTTGGCGCCCGGTTGGCAGGCAACCAGCAGCGAGGCCGAAAAATCCGGGCCGTTGCGCATGAAACTGCGCATTTCGATGGAGACAGTGCCAGTGGCGATGTAGCGCGCCTTCAACGCGGGCACGCCGATTTCATGAAAATCCTTGCAATGCGGACAGGTGAACGACGCGAATTCGACGATCTTGACCTTCGCTGCCGGATTGCCGATGCGGATGCCGCCTTCGGGTGTGGTGGCAATGGTGTTTGCCCAGTTCGGCTTGGCCGGCGGAGCCGCAAACGCCGGCAGGGCGAGCGCCACACCGGCAAGCAGAAACAGGGTGGCGCGGCGCGGCAGCATCAACAAAGTCTCCGGAAGGAACGCTAACGGCTTACCCTAGCCACCTGTCGCGCCGATGAACAGGTCAGCGCACGATCGGCGGCCCCCGGCTCGCCGACAGCGCCTGCGCCAGCGATTCGAGGCTGGCGCGCAGATCGGGATCGGCAATATCGCGCAAGGTCGAACGCGTTTCGGCGGACAGTTCAACCGGGGCCGGCGCCACGGCGGCGCGGCGCTGCGGCTCCATATCGGCGTGGCGCAGCATGATTTTCGCGACGGCGGCATAGCCGAGCAAGCGGTTGACCCGTTCGATGACCTGCGGTTCGACATGCTTGAGCATCGGGGCCAGCGCGCCCGTCACGGCGATCTTCAACGTGCCGCCATCTTTCTTGCCGCGCGGAAAGCCGAGCGATTCGGGGCGGCTGTGGCGGGCATATTGCGCGCCGACGATTTCTTCCCAGCGTTCGACGAGCGCGCTTTGCGTGAAGCCGAAGCGCTTGAACGCCAATCCGCCGATCGCCGGCACCAGTTCGGCAACGGCGCGCGGACGGCGCGAGCGCTCGGGCGCAACAGAATCGGGCTTTTTGGCCATGCTGCGTTCCATGCCATAGGCAGCGCGTGACCGATACCGCGACTCGTCTGCAAATCTGGTACCGGGCGCATGCTCGCGACCTGCCGTGGCGCGCGCCGCCGGGATCGTCCCTGCCGGCCGACCCCGATTGGCCGTATCGCGTCTGGCTGTCGGAAATCATGCTGCAACAGACGACGGTGGCGACGGTGCAGGGCTATTTTGCGCGCTTCACGGCGCGCTGGCCCACGGTCGCGGCGCTGGCGGCGGCCGATGAGCCGCAAGTGATGCAGGCCTGGGCGGGGCTCGGCTATTACGCCCGCGCCCGCAACCTGCTCGCCTGCGCGCGCGCGGTTGTTGCCAACCACGGCGGGCGCTTTCCCGCCGACGAAGCGATGCTGCGCAGCCTGCCCGGCATCGGCGATTATACCGCCGCCGCCATCGCCGCTTTCGCCTTTGGCCGGCGTGCCATCGTCATCGACGGCAATGTCGAGCGGGTCATCACCCGCCAGGCCGGCATCGACACCCCCCTGCCCGCCGCCCGCGCTGCCATTCGCGCCGAACTCGAACGCCTCACCCCCGCCAATGCCGGTGATTTCGCCCAAGGCCTGATGGACCTTGCCGGCCGCATCTGCACGCCGCGCGCCCCGCGCTGCGGCGATTGCCCGATCAGCGCTGGCTGCCATGCCGCCACCAGCCCCGACCCGACGCGCTGGCCGGTCAAGCCAATGAAAAAGCCCCGCCCGCTGCGCCGCGGATTCGCCTGGTGGATCGAGGCCGAAGGTGGCGTCCTTACCGTCACCCGGCCGCCCAAAGGCCTGCTCGGCGGCATGATCGCGCTGCCATCGAGCGCGTGGAGCGCCGCCCCCGATCCGGCGCCGCCGCTGCCGGGGGACTGGGTCGATCTGGGCAGCGTCAGCCATGGCTTCACCCATTTCGAACTGCAACTGAACGTCCGGGCGCTGCACCTTGCCGCGCGTCCCCCCCTTGCCGGAAACTGGTTGAACGTCGATGAGATGGCGGGCGCCGGCTTGCCGACGCTGTTCCGCAAGGCCGTCACCCTGGCCTTGGCGCACAAATCAGGTTCGGAGGCAGAATGAGCGATTCCTTTTCCGGCTGGCCCTTTTCCGGCTGGAGCGTTCCCACCGTCGGCATTACCGGCTCCCCGCTCGATCGCGCCGATCATCTGCGCCGCGATCCGGCGGCGATGATCGCGTTGCGTGCCCGGCCCGATGCGCGCTGGCTGGTGATGGATGATCTCAAGCCCGTGCTCACCCAGGGCGAACGTCCCGATATCCTGTGGGCTTACCGCTCGGACGTGCCGCACAACGCCACCAGCGTCTTTCTCGGCCTCTCGCCCGATCGCGATGGCGGTGCGCCACGCTTTGCCGCAGCGTGCAGCGGTGCCGAACTGGTCAGCGATTTCGGCGGGGTGATCGTCGATGCCCGCGCTGCTGCGGTGCAACTGGGTGATGGCCGCGCCGAAATCGTGGCGCAGGCGCGATCGCTGCTCGATTGGCACGCGCGGCACCAATTCTGCGCCGTCTGTGGCGGCAAGACCGAAATGGCCAAGGCCGGCTATTCGCGCACCTGCCTCGGCTGCGGCGCCGAACATTTCCCACGCACCGACCCCGTGGTGATCATGCTGGCCATAAAGGGCGACCATGCGCTTGTCGGCCGCCAGCCGAATTTCCCCAAAAAGTTCTTCTCGGCGCTGGCGGGTTTTGTCGAACCCGGCGAAAGCCTGGAAGAAGCCGTGGCGCGCGAATTGTTCGAAGAAGCCGGCATCCGCACCGCCCGCGTCCGCTATCTCGCCAGCCAGCCCTGGCCGTTCCCCTCGTCGCTGATGATCGCGGCCTTTGCCGAGGCGGTGAATGTCGACATCACCCTCGACACCGATGAACTTGAGGAAGCGCGCTGGGTAACCAAGGACGAGGTTCGTGCAGCGCTAGCCGGCACCGGCGAATGGCTGGCGCCACCGCCCATGGCGATTGCACACACCCTGCTGAAAGCGTGGGTGGAATAAGCACATCGCGGTGCCCAAACCTGCGACAAGATAGCCGACTGGAATGTGGCGGGCCAAGGTTTACGTAAGCGTCAACCAACCCTGCTCAGGACGATTGTCATGGCGAACCAGCCCCTGCAACTTGTCGATGTTATCCGTCACGCCAAGCCAGTGAACACGGCCGACCGCGTTGCGCTGGGCTTCACCAAGTTGTTGCGCGCGGTCGCCGACGGCTTTTTCGCCAAGCGCTACGGGCACCGGGCCATTGTGCTGGAAACCGTGGCGGCCGTGCCCGGCATGGTTGGCGCCTCGATGACGCATCTGCGCTGCCTGCGCCGCATGTGCGACGACAATGGCTGGATCCGCACCTTGATGGAGGAAGCGGAAAACGAACGCATGCACCTGATGACCTTCATCGAGGTGGCGCAGCCATCGGCGTTCGAACGCTTCTTGATCCTCACCGTGCAATGGGTCTTCTACATCGGGTTTCTGGCGCTTTATCTCGTCAGCCCGGCAACGGCACATCGCGTTGTCGGCTATTTCGAGGAGGAGGCGGTGCTCAGCTACAGTCTCTATCTTGCCGAAATCGATGCCGGCCGGGTTGCCAACAGCCCGGCGCCGGCGATTGCGCGCCACTACTGGATGCTGCCCGATACGGCGACGCTCCGCGATGTCGTGCTGGTGGTCCGCGCCGATGAAGCCCATCACCGCGACGTCAACCATGGCTTTGCCGACACTTTGTCGGGGCGGGACATGGCAGCGGCGGTAATCGCACCCTACCCGCAAAAGGCCGATCCGGTTCGGCGCGCCGCCTGACCGCGACACCGGGCGGTCATGCCGTGACTGCAACCCGCGTCGGCACCACCAGCGCTGTCGCTTCTTCGGGCGGCATCGGCCGGCCGAAGAAATAGCCCTGGATCTGCTCGCAGCCAAGATCGCGGCACAGCTCGAACTCGGCACGGGTTTCGGTGCCTTCCGCCGTGGTCGTCATGTCGAGCGAGTGCGCCAGGTTGACGATCGCCTGGATGATCGCGCTCGCCTCGCCATTCACTTCCGCCGCCCGCGAAACGAAACTGCGGTCGATCTTGATCCGGCTGAACGCCGCCTTGTGGAGATAACCGAGCGCGGAATAGCCCGTCCCGAAATCATCAAGGGCAAAGCTGACGCCCAACGCCCGCAGCGACGCCAGCGTTTCGATCGTCGAGGCCTTTTCATCGAGGAACAGGCTTTCGGTAATCTCGAGCTCCAGCCGTGCCGGATCGAGGCAATTGTCCGCCAGCGCGCGTTCGACCACCGTCACCAGGTCGGGATCGCCGATCTGTGCGGGTGACAGATTGACCGCGATGCGCACATGCGCCGGCCAGCGCGCCGCCCAGGCACAGGCAGTGGCGATCACCCAATGGCCGATCGGCACGATCAGCCCGGTATCTTCGGCGACCGGGATGAAGCGCATCGGCGGTATCGCGCCCAGCCGCGGGTGGTTCCAGCGCAGCAGCGCTTCGAACCCTGTAATGCGCTCGTCCGCAGCATCGACGACCGGCTGGAAGGCCAGTGCCAGTTCGCCGCGCTCGAGCGCCAGCGCCAGATCGGCCTCCATGGCGCGGCGTTCCTCGGCGCGCGTCCGCAACTCCGGGATGTAACGACAGGCGGTGCCGCGGCCATGGCTCTTGGCTTCGTACAGTGCCAGGTCGGCCGATTTGAGCAGCTTGTCGAGCGACGCGCCATCATCGGGGCCAAGCGCATAGCCGATGCTGGCGCCGATTCGCGCCGGCTGGCCATCGATGGCAAAGGGCAGCGCCATCGTCGCGATGATCGCCGTCGCCACCCCCTCCACCCGGCGCTGCGAGGCATCGGGCAGCAACACGGCGAATTCGTCGCCACCAAGCCGCGCCAGCGTTGCATGGCCGCCGACCGCCGCCTGCATGCGCTGTGCCGCCTCACGCAGCAACCGGTCACCGGCGGCATGGCCGAGCGTGTCGTTGATCAGCTTGAAATGATCGAGATCGATGAACAACAGCCCGCAGCCGCGACCGGTTCGCGCCGCCCGCGCCAGGTTTTCGCCCAGCGCCTCGCGGAACAGCGCGCGGTTGGCGAGCCCGGTCAGCGGATCGTAGCGCGCCAGTTCGATGATCCGGTCATGGCTGCGCCGCGCCTCGGTGACGTCGCGGCCAACGCCGCGATAGCCGGCAAAATCGCCCAGGGCATCGGTTTTCGGCGTGCCCGACAGCGCCCACCAGCGGGTTTCACCGCGGACATCGACCGGGATGGTGATGTCACGAAACCCCCGCCGCGCCGTGAAGGCACCGGTCAGCGCCTTCACCGATGACCGCCCCTTGCCGCGGCGTTCATCCCCCAGCAGATCGAGCAGCGACCGGCCGAGCAGATCGGCGCGCGGCCGCGCGGCGACTTCGGCAAGCCGCGGCGACACATGCGTCAACCGCCCCTCGACATCGACTTCGATCAACCAGTCCGACCCGTTCGATTCGAATTCGGACAGCAGCAAGCGCACGACCTCGTTGCGCTCGGCCAGGCCGTCCTCGCTGCGCATCCGCACCATCAGCGCCCGGCTCGACACCATGATGCCGCGGGCGATGACCAGCGCAAAGGTGATGAAGGCCAGCGCGATCATCGGCGCCGACAGGATCGATCCACCCGGCACGCTGGCCAGCGTCGCCACGCCGATCGCCGTCACCATGCCGATGCCGCACAGCGGCATGACCACTGCCGAAAGCCCGGCCGCGCCCATCGCCGTCAACGACATCAGCATCAGCAGCGCCTGTGCCTCGATATCGGCCTGCGGCATCAGATGGAGCATCATCACCGCCCAGCAGATACCGAAACCGATCACTTCGGTGCTGATCGCCCAGAATTGCCGCGCCGGCACCGCATCGGCGATGCCGCGCCGACGCACCGCGATGAAGCGCGCCGTCCACAACAGCGCCAGGCCGCCCATCACCGCGCCCCAGCGCGTCAGGAAGGTGAAATCGGCAATCGCCCGCAAGGTGTACAGCAGCGCCAGCACATTGACCGTCATCAGCGCCACGTTGAACGGCACGAAACGGTTGAGCGACGCCAGTTGCGCCGCGCGCACCCGCCCGAAAAACGCTTCGCCGCCCTGGCGAAAGCCGAAAACCTGGGCCCAGCCGATCGGTTGCACCGTGACCGTTGGTGGGCGGAACATCATGGACATGCGCGTTTCCCCGGGCGCTTCATAAGCGGCACAGGGGTAAACGGCGGCAACAGGGCCGCGTTAAGCCGCCAGCGGCAGGACCCTTGCCATCACCAGCAAGGTGATATCGTCGCGCAACTGGCCAAGCCCCGGCGGCAAGTGCCGGATCTCGCCGGTCAGGGCATAGCCGCGACGCTGGTAATAGGCGATCAGTTCGGGGCGATGGTTGATGACCGTCATTTCCATCCGGGCCGCAGCAAAGCGGCTGACCGCCAGCGTTTCGGCCGCTGCGATCATGCGCCTCGCCAGTCCGCCGGCCTGCAGCGCCGGATCAACGCACAACAGCCCCAGATAGCCGGTGCCATTGCCGGCATCGCCGATCTGCACCGAAGCCACTGGCCCGCTGCCGGCATCGGCCACCAGGATCGCCTGCCCCGGTTCGGCCAGCACGGCCGCCAGGCTGGCAAGATCGCTGCGCGGGCCGTCGAACAGCGCGGCCTCGTTCGTCCAGCCAGCATTATCGCTACCGCGATAGCAGCGCTCCACAAGCGCGTGCAGCATCGGCAGGTCGGCGGGCATGGCCGGGCGGATCGTCGGGACGGCGGGTTCTATCGACATGGCGGCGCCGTTGCCATGGCGACGCCGAACCGGCAAGCTTGCGGATTCACCGCTTCCCAATTCGGCCGCTGTTCCCTAAGTGTTCGCGCATGGCTTCGCTTTCCGCCTCTCCCCCCTGGCTCGACGGGCTCAACCCGCCGCAGCGGCAGGCCGTGCTCACCACCGAAGGCCCGGTGCTGATCCTCGCCGGCGCCGGCACCGGCAAGACCCGCGCGCTCACGGCGCGGCTGGCGCATATCCTCGCCAGTCGGCTGGCCTGGCCGTCGGAAGTGCTCGCGGTAACCTTCACCAACAAGGCGGCGCGCGAGATGCGCCATCGCATGGGCGGGCTGATCGGCGAAATGGCCGAAGGGCTGCCCTGGCTCGGCACTTTCCATGCCGTCGCGGCCAAGATGCTGCGCCGCCACGCCGGGCTGGTCGGGCTGGAGCAGAATTTCACTATCCTCGATACCGATGACCAGTTGCGGCTGTTGAAACAGGTGATCGCCGAGGCGGGTCTCGACGACAAGCGCTGGCCGGCGAAGCAACTGGCCGGCATGATCGACCGCTGGAAGAACCGCGGCGAACTGCCCGACGCCGTGCCGCCGGGCGAATCATCGAGCTTCGGCGAGGTCGGCAGCAGCGGCGCCGCGCTATATGCGCGCTACCAGCAACGGCTGGCGGCGCTCAATGCCGCCGATTTCGGTGACTTGCTGCTCCACATGCTGACGATCTTCGACCGTCATCCCGATGTGCTCGCGGATTGGCGGCAGCGTTTCAAATACATCATGGTCGACGAATATCAGGACACCAACCTCGCCCAATATCGCTGGTTGACCCTGCTCGCGACGCCGCGCAACAATATCGCCTGCGTGGGGGACGATGATCAGTCGATCTATAGCTGGCGCGGCGCCGAAGTCGCCAATATCCTCAAGTTCGAGAAGGACTTCCCCGGCGCAGTTGTTATCAAGCTTGAACAGAATTACCGATCGACAGCGCAGATTCTTGCCGCTGCCAACGGCCTGATCGCGCATAACAAGGGCCGCATCGGCAAGGCGCTGTTCACGGCCGGGCACAACAGCGCGGCCGGTGATCCGGTCAAGGTCATCGGCGTCTGGGATGGCCCCGAGGAAGCCCGCCTGGTCGGCGAAAAGGCCGAACAATTGTCCCGCGACGGGGCATCCCTGAACGACATGGCGATCCTGGTCCGTGCCCAGTTCCAGACGCGGGCGTTCGAGGATCGCTTTGTCGCCATCGGCCTGCCCTACAAGATCGTCGGCGGTTTTCGCTTCTACGAACGCGCCGAAATCCGCGACGCACTGGCGTATCTGCGCATCGTCACCTCGCCGAACGATGCACTGGCCTTCGAACGTATCGTCAATACCCCCAAGCGCGGCTTCGGTGACAAGGCGATGCAGCGGCTGCACGCGCTGGCCCGCGCCATGGACCGGCCCTTGCCGCAAGCCGCGGCCGCGATCGTGGAAACCGATGATCTGACTCCGGCGTCGCGGCGCTCGTTGAAAGCCCTGCTCGTCGATATCAGGCGCTGGCGGGAACAGGCCGCCGATCTGCCGCATGCCGAACTGGCGCGCATCATCCTCGAGGAATCGGGCTATGTCGCGATGCTCCAGGCCGACAAATCGGTCGAAGCCGATGGCCGGATCGAAAACCTCATCGAACTGACCCGCGCGATGGAGGATTACCCCTCGCTGACCAGCTTCCTCGAACATGTCAGCCTCGTCATGGACAATGACGCGTCGGACAATGCCGAAAAACTGGCGGTGATGACGCTCCACGCCGCCAAGGGGCTGGAATTCGACCATGTCTTCCTCGTCGGCTGGGAAGAAGGCGTTTTCCCGAGCCAGCGCGCGCTCGACGAAGGCGGCGGCAAGGCCCTGGAGGAGGAACGCCGCCTCGCCTATGTCGGGGTCACCCGCGCCCGGCGCAGCGCCACGATCATCCATGCCGCCAACCGCCAGGTCTATGGGCAATGGACCGCGTCGATCCCGTCGCGCTTCATCGCCGAATTGCCCGCCGCCAGCATCGACGTGACCAGCACGATGAGCGGCGGGCCAAGCCTGTGGCGCGCCGCGCTGGCCGGCGCCGGCCAGGGCGGCGATCCGTTCGGCGATGTCTCGCGCGGCACCGGGCGCGGCCCGGGCTGGGCGCGTGCCGCAACACAAAATGGATTTGGACAGGGCGGGTTCGGTGATGCCGCCATGGGCGGCCGCGGCCGGCCGGCGCCGCTGTCACGCACGCTCGATGTGCGCGCCAGTGCGGTTTCGGTCGGGCTCAAGGGCCGCAGCGATGTCGCGGTCGGATCGAAGGTATTCCACAGCAAGTTCGGCAAGGGCGTCATTACCGCGATTGAAGGCAACAAGCTGGAAATCGATTTCGAACATGCCGGCGCCAAGCGCGTGCTCGACAGCTTCATCGAAGTCATGCCCGGCTGATAAAAAAACCCGGCGCAAACCGGGTTCATCCAGGCGAAGGCGCCGAAATCTCAGTAGCGCGGCTGGCCGATGCGAACCAGAAAGCCAAAGCTTTCGCGCGCGATGGCCGGTGTGAGCAGGAATATCGCCGGCAGCGCAAACGCCAGCGCCTGCGGCATCGGCCAGCCGAACTGGTTGTGCGCATAAAAATACAGCCCGATCAGCAGCGGCGCATTGAACGACACCATGGCGCTCAGCGCCACGGCGATCAGCGCCCATTCCCAACCCATCGCGGCTTCGAGCCCGAACCAGGCGATCCCCGAAAGGATCAGCGCTGCCGCGCAAAAACACAGGCCGAGCAAATACCCGCAAGCGCTCCGAACACTGACCATAAAACCCCCAGAAGCGAACTCGCCTGCATGGCTATTCGCAATCAATGCGTGCGCTGTAACACAGCGTGAACGGATTACCTAATGAAAAATTAACAGCGGCTCGGTCTTTCCGAAAACCGCCCGGCGCACGCATTGCCGCCGCCGCCAGCGCTGCCTAAGACCGCGGGCGTGGCCATCATTCCCCTTCCCTTCCTGTACCCGAATTACCGCGCCTATTGGCTGTCGCGCTTCCTGACGACGATCGCCGGGCAGATGCTGGTCATCGTCATCGGCTGGCAGGTCTATGACATCGCCCGCCAGACCCTTGGCCAGCGCGACGCGGCCTTCCTGCTCGGGATGATCGGGCTGGTGCAGTTCTTGCCGATGTTCGCGCTCACGCTTGTCGTCGGGGTCATCGCCGATCGCGTCGATCGCCGCCACATCGCCCGCGCCGCGATCGGGCTGCAATTCGGGTGCGCGGCGCTGCTCGCCTGGCTGTCGCTGCGCCATCAGGTCACGCTGCCGGCGCTGTTTCTCGTTGCTTTCCTGATGGGCATCGGCCGCGCCTTTGCCGGGCCGTCGCTGTCGGCGCTGGCACCCAATCTCGTCCCGCGCGAGATATTGCCCGCCGCCATCGCGCTGAGCGCCATCAGCTGGCAATCGGGTGCCGTCATCGGGCCACCGCTGGGGGCTTTCCTCTACGCCGCCGATCCGGCCAGCCCTTATCTTCTTGCCGCGTTGCTGTTCTTCGGCGCGCTCGCCGGCCTTTTCCTCATCCGCCCGGTGCCGCGCCCGGCGCCATCACCGATGACGCCGTGGCGCAGCCTTGTCGAAGGGCTCGGCTATGTCCGCCACAACCGCATCGTGCTCGGCGCGATCAGCCTCGATCTGTTCGCCGTGCTGTTGGGCGGTGCCACCGCGATGCTGCCGGTTTATGCGCGTGATATCCTCCATGTCGGCGTCGAAGGGCTGGGACCGCTGCGCGCTGCGGCTTCGGCCGGGGCTGCGCTCACTGCCGTCGCACTGGCGTTTCGGCCGATCAGCCACCGTGTCGGCCCGGTGATGTTCGCCTGTGTCGGCATTTTCGGCGTGGCGACGATCGTTTTCGGCCTGTCGACCAATCTTTTGCTGTCGCTTGCAGCGCTTGCCGTGCTCGGCGCGGCCGACATGATCTCGGTCTATATCCGGTCCTCGCTGATCCAGTTGCACACGCCGGATGCGATGCGCGGCCGGGTTTCATCGGTATCGATGACGTTCGTGACCGCTTCGAACGAGCTCGGCGAATTCGAAAGCGGGCTGTCCGCCGCGTGGATCGGCCCTGTCGAAGCCGTGGTTCTCGGCGGGGTCGGCGCCGTCGCGGTGACGGCCATCTGGGCCTGGCAATTCCCCGAATTGCGCCGCGCCGATGAATTTCGCGACCCCGGAGATGTTGGATTGCCGGCATCCCGCCGGTAGCGATTTCCCGGGTGACGCGCCGCGCCCTGCCACCCTATAGAGGGCGATAGCCCAAGGAGTTTTCGCCATGAAGGCCGCCAACGTCCTCGCCACCATCGGCAACACGCCACATATCCGCGTCGCGCGGTTGTTCCCCGATGCCGAAGTCTGGATCAAGTCCGAACGCGCCAACCCCGGCGGTTCGATCAAGGATCGTATCGCGCTGGCGATGATCGAGGCCGCCGAAGCCGATGGCACGCTGCTCCCCGGCGGCACGATCGTCGAGCCGACGAGCGGCAACACCGGCATCGGCCTCGCCATGGTCGCGGCGGTCAAGGGCTACAAGCTGATCCTCGTCATGCCCGAATCGATGTCGCTCGAACGCCGCCGGCTGATGCTCGCCTATGGTGCCAGCTTCGCGTTGACCCCGCGCGAAAAGGGCATGAAGGGCGCCATCCAGCACGCCAGCGAGATCGTTGCCGAAACGCCGGGCGCCTGGATGCCCGGCCAGTTCGAAAACCCCGCCAACATCGCCATCCATGTCCGTACCACGGCGCAGGAAATCCTCGCCGATTTCGCCGACACGCCGATCGACGCGCTGATCACCGGGGTCGGCACCGGCGGCCATATCACCGGGCTTGCCGAAGGGTTGAAGGCGGTCTGGCCGGCGCTGAAAGTCTATGCAGTCGAGCCGACGACATCGCCGGTGATCTCGGGTGGCCAGCCGGCCCCCCACCCCATCCAGGGCATCGGCGCCGGCTTCATCCCGGCCAACCTTCACACCCAATGCCTCGATGGCGTCATCCAGGTCGATCCCGGCGCTGCCAAGGCGATGGCGCTGCGATCGGCCAAGGAAGAAGGCCTGCTCGTCGGTATCTCCTCGGGTGCCACCCTCCAGGCCATTGCCCAGAAACTGCCCGAACTGCCGCCCGGCAGCCGCGTCCTCGGCTTCAACTACGACACCGGCGAACGCTATCTTTCGGTGCCCGATTTCCTGCCCGCCGAATGACGGCGCGCATGGTCTGGCGCGGGCTGGCGACGCTCGGTATCCTGCTGGCGCTGCTGGCGGTGGCGGCGGTCTATTGGCTGCTCTACGACAATCGCATGGCGAGCGGGCGCTACCCGATCGATCTCGCCGCGATCCGGGCCGAATCGGACACGATGCCCGGCGCGGTGCCCGAACGCATCGAAATCGAAGTGCTGTCGTTCCAGCAGGTGCCGCGCATCGCCATGCAGGCCGGCGCCGATTGGGCACCGGTCGATCTCATTCGCACCAGCTATCGCCTGGTCTGGCCCGATCGTTCGGTGATCATCGATACCGGCCATGACGAAAAATCGGCGCGGGCGACGGGCGCGAAAATCTACGAACGCCCGGCGTGGGATCGGCTGCAGGCAGCGCTGAAGACGGCCGACACCATCGTCGTCACTCATGAACATGGCGATCACATCGGCGGGCTTGCCGCCAGCCCGGCACTGGCCAGCATTGCGCCGCGCGCCTTGCTGTTGCCCGAACAGGCGGCGGTCCTGCCGACCGCACAGCGCCGTGCCGTGCAACCGCTGCGCTATTCCAGCCTTCGGGCAATCGCACCCGGGGTGGTGCTGATCCGCGCGGCGGGCCACACGCCGGGGTCGCAGATGGTCTATGTCCGCCGCGGCGATGGCCATGAATATATCTTCATGGGCGATACCGCCTCGCTGACCGGCAATGTCACCACGTTGCGCGCCCGGTCGCGACTGGTCGCCGATTTCATGGCAAAGGAAGATCGGCCGACCGTGCTGGTGCAATTGCAGGCGCTGAACCGGCTGGCGCTGGCGAACCCGGACGTGACGCTGGTGCCCGGCCATGACGGCAGCGAGATCGGCAAGATGATCACGGCGGGCTGGCTGACGCCGCGTTTCCAGCCGCTGCCGGTGCCGCCGCCGCAATTGGCGCCGCTGCCGACAATGGCGCCGCCCGCCGGCTGACCGGCACCAGTTCGATCTCGACGATTTCGGGCGGCACGCCGATGCGCAGCGGCAGGATCGATGTGCCGACCCCCGATGACACGATCATCACCTGGCCATGTTCGCGATAGACCCCGCGCAAATGGCTGTCGAAATAGGCATCGGTGCGGCGCGTGCCCAGCAACGGCAGCCGGATCTGGCCGCCATGGGTGTGCCCGGCGATGAGCAGCACCGCGCGGGCCGGCAGGGTGGCAAAGGCATAGGGTTCATGAGCAAGCGCGACCACCGGCTTGCCGGGTGGCACGCGGGCTATGGCGCGCGCCAGATTGCCGAGCGGATCGGGCGGCGTCGCCATCGATTCGGCGCCGGCAAGCACCAGCGGCCCGACATCGACCGTCGTGCCGGCCAGCAATTTCACCGGCCCCAGCGCCATCATGATCTGCGTCCAGCGCGGTTGATCGTGATTGCCGGGCACCGCGACAACGCCGAGCGGGGCGCGAATACGGCTGAACGGCGCCAGCGCCGCCGATAGCCACATCCGCGGCCCGGTGAAAATCAACCCCGATGAATAGTCCCCCGTCAGCACCACCAGATCGGGGTGACGGGCGTTGATCGCCGCCACGATTCGCCGCAGGCGCACCGGCGGCATGTTGATCCAATTGGCATGGCTGTCAGACAGTTGCACCAGCCGAAGCGGTGCCACCAGCCCGGGAATGGCGACGCGATAGCGCACAAGCCGCACGTCCTGCACCGCTTCGGCAAGGCCATAAAGCCCCAGAAAGGCGAGCGAAACCAGGGAAACGAAAAACAGGCGCCGCATGGCACGGGCTTGGCGGAAACGGCGGCGCGTGTCTATCGCGGGGTGACTGCCGACAAAAGCGCAAACCAACTCCCTCCCCCCTGCGGGGAGGGCGACTCGCGCTCTTGCGCGAGCGGGGTGGGGGTCCGCGTGCGGCCGCATGAGAAACCCCCACCCCGCTCGCTTCGCGGGCCGCCCTCCCCCCGCGGGAAGGAAAGCCCCTCGCGCCGCGCCTTCGCTTCGCGCTCCTCCGACAGGAACGCCGACAGCGGGTTCAGCCCCGGCAGCGGCGGCCGCCCGGCGGCGATGTGGCGCAATTGCGCGTAATACCAGGATTGCGCCGAAAAGCCGTTCATCGTCCGGACCAGCTTGATCGGCGAATTCGGTCCCAGCCAGCCCGGCCCGATACGCAGCGACTGTTCGGGGCGCGGCAGTTCATCGCTATGGCCGTCGAGCAATTCGGCAACCGCATCGGGCGTCGCGCACAGGGGCCGCGCTATCCCGACCATGGCGATGCCATCGGCCATCGCCTGTTCCATGGCGCGCAGCGACCGGAAACCGCCGGTAACGAGCAGCGGCGGCGTCTGCCCGGCCATCAACGCCTTGGCCAGATCGACGAAATAGGCTTCGCGTGCCGCCGTCGACGCCTGCTTGGGGATCTCGGGGGGCTCCATGCCGGCAAAATCCATCATCGCCGGCTGTTCATAGCTGCCACCCGACAGTTCGAGCAGGTCGACCCCCAATTCGGCAAGCGTTGCTGCAACCTCGATGCAATCTTCAAAGGCAAAGCCGCCCTTCTGGAAATCGGCGCTGTTGAGCTTGACCCCGACACCAAAATCGCTGCCGACCACGGCGCGGACCGCCTTGATCGCTTCGACGAGGAAACGCGCGCGGTTTTCCAGGCTGCCGCCCCAGGCGTCGGTGCGCCGGTTGGCGAGCGGCGACAGGAATTGCGACAGCAGATAGCCGTGCGCGGCGTGGATCTGCACGCCATCGAAACCGGCCTCGCGCGCCACGACCGCGGCATTGGCAAAGCGCGCGACGAGATCGAGTATCTCCGCCTCGGTCAGCGGCACCGGCATGCCGAACATGCCGCCGGGCAGGCCCAACGGCACCGCCGAAGGCGCCTTGGGCGCCGGGTTGACCGGCTTTTGCGTCTGGCGGCCGGCATGGCTGAGCTGCACCCACGCCCGCGTGCCATTCTCGGTCGCCGCCGCTGCCCAGCGCGTCCAAGCCGCCTTTGCCTCGGCGGACAACGGCCCGTCGACAATGACATTGCCAGGGCGTTCGAGATGCAGCCGGTCGATCTGGACATTGCCGGTGATCGACAGGCCGATCCGCCCGGCGGCCCAGCGCCGGTAAAGCCGGACATGGCCATCATTGGGCAGACCGTCGCGATCGGCGAGGCCTTCGGTCATCGCCGCCTTGGCGACGCGGTTCTGGAACTGTTGCCCCGATGGCAGCGTGAAATTATCGGCAATGGTCATGTGGTTCGGCCCCCTGCGCTTTCCATAGCAGCGCGGCGGCGGTGCGCAATTATCCACGTTGCGGCCATTTGCAGCCCGCAGGTCTGGCTGCGCAGCGAATGAAGCGCCTAGTGATGTGATGCGCAGCCAAACCACCGACAAGCAGGGCATATTGGTCGCCGATCTGGTCGCAACGCTTGGCGACATGGTTTCGGTCGACCCTGCTCGCCGCGCGCTGTTCGGGCAGGATATTTTCGCCCATGGCGCCGATCCGCTGTGCATCGTGCGCGCGCGCGATGCCGCCGGGGTGCAGGCCGGCGTCCGGCTGTGCGCCGCCGCCGGTGTCGCCATGGTGCCGCGGGGTGGCGGCGCGTCGTACACCGATGGCTATCTCCACCCCGGGCCGCACGTGCTGTTCGACTTGGGCGGCGTTGACAGCATCGATATCGACCTTGCCAATGCCAGCGTTCGCGTCGGCGCCGGGGTCACCTGGGCGGCGCTGAAGGACGCGCTTGCCGCGCACGGCCTGCGCACGCGTTTCTGGGGGCCTTTTTCCGGGCTGGCGGCAACCGTCGGCGGCAGCACCAGCCAGAACACGATCAGCCATGGCAGCGGCCGTCACGGCATTTCGGCGCAATCCGTCGCCGGCATCGAGGTCGTGCTCGCCGATGGCAGCCTGATGAACACGGCCGCGTCCCCGGCAACGCGCTTTTTCGGCCCCGACCTGACCGGTCTGTTCACCGGCGATTGCGGCGCGCTCGGGCTGAAGGTCGCGATCACCCTGCCTCTTGTCGCCATCGCCCCGGCGTTCGAAGCCGTGTCCTTCGCCTTTGCCGATTTCGCCGCCTATCACGCCGCGATCGGCGCGGCGGTGCGCGAAGAACTCGACGACACGCATTTCAGCTTCGACCAGGCGCTGTCGCAGGGCCAGATCGAGCGCCAGACCGGGCTCGGCGCCCGGCTTGCCATCGCGCGCGGCGTGCTGCGCGTCGCGCCCTCGATCGGCGCCGGGATGCGCCAGTTGGTGACGATGGCGCTGGCCGGTGAACGTGAATTGCGCGTCGCCGCCTATACCGTCCATTACATCGTCGAGGGCAGCAGCGCCGCCGAAGCGAGCGCCAGGGCGGCGCGGCTGCGCCAGATCATCGCCCCCCACGGCGTCGAAATCGCCAACAGCATGCCGGCCTTTGTGCGCGCCATGCCGTTCGCACCGCTGCACAATATCCTGGGGCCAAAGGGCGAGCGCTGGGTGCCGGTCCACGGCATCTTCCCCCATGCGCAGGCCCTGGCTTTCGACACCGCCTACGACGCTTTCATCGTGCGTCACCGTGCCGAAATGGACCGGCTCGGCATCTGGACCGGCAAGATGTTTTCCAGCGTCGGCAGCGGCGCGTTGCTGTTCGAAATCGCCATCTACTGGCCCGATGCGCGCGACCTGCTCCACGATGCCATCCTCGGGCCAGAGCATCTCGCCACCATCCCCGGCCATCCCGCCAACCCCGACGCCCGCGCCTTTATCGATCGGTTCAAGACCGATCTTATTGCCCTGATGGATGCGCAGGGTTCGGCGCATTTCCAGATCGGCCGCGCCTATCCCTACCAGGCCCGGCTCGATCCGGCGGCAGCGGCGCTGGTGCGCGCGATCAAGGCGCAGCTCGATCCGCATGGCCTGATGAACCCCGGAGTCCTTGGCCTGTGAAACCCGCCATCCTCATCGCCGGCGGCGGCATCGGCGGCATGACCGCCGCCGCCGCGCTGGCCCAAGCCGGCTTTCGCGTCCACCTGCTCGAGGCGGCGCCGGCGTTCGGCGAGATCGGTGCCGGGGTGACGCTGTCCCCCAACGCCATGCGCGGGCTCGATTACATCGGATGCCAGGAAGCCGTCGCCGCCGCCGGGGTGGAACCACAGCGCCAACGCATCCAGCATTGGCAGGACGGCCGCACGCTGTTCGCCATGGAACGCGGCGATTCTCGCGCGAAATATGGCGCACCCTATGTGTATATTCACCGCGCCGATCTCCACCAGATCCTGCTCGCGGTGGCCCGCGATGCCGGGGTGAAACTGCAGGCCGGCGCTCCGGTCGTGGCCAGCGAGGGCACCACCGCCATCCTCGCCGATGGCAGCCGGATCGACGCCGATGTGCTGATCGGCGCCGATGGCCTCAAATCCGCCATCCGCCAGCGTTTCGAGACCGCTCCGGCGCATTTCACCGGCCATGTCGCCTGGCGCGCCGTGGTGCCGATGACCGGCGAACTCGCGCCGCTGGGCGATTGGCCCGGCGTCCATGTCGGGCCGGGACGGATGATCACCCGCTACCCGGTGCGCCATTCGCGGCTGCTCAACCTGGTGTTCTTTGCGCGCAGCGACGCCTGGCCCGACGAAGGCTGGACGATCCCGGCACAGCCCGGCGAACTCGCCAGCATCTATGCCGGCTGGTGCGACGAGGTGCAGGCGATGATTGCGGCGGCGCAAACCGTGCCGCACTTCCGCTGGGCGATCAACGCGCGCACCGCGCTGCCGCACTGGGTCACCGATGGCCGCGTCGCGTTGCTGGGCGATGCCGCCCATGCGATGACGCCGTTCCTGGGCCAGGGGGCTGCCTGTGCGATCGAAGACGCGGTAGTGCTGGCGCGGGCGATGGCGCTGGCGGATACGCCCGAGGCCGGCCTGCAACGCTACGAAGCCGCTCGCCATGCGCGCGCCAGCTTCATCCAGGCCGAATCGAACGCCAATGCCGATCGCATGCAGGGTGCCGACACCGACCTGTTCGGGCTCGGCAAGCTGCGCAACGAGGAATCGTTCGGGCTGTTCGACTATGATTGCCGGACTGTGGAGATCTGAGAATGGCCAACCCGATCTTCCGCGAAAAACTGGCGGCGAAGCAGTTTTTCATCATCCCCGGCATCCAGGACATGATCGCCGCGGTCATCGCCAACAAGGTCGGCTTCGATCTCGTCTATGGCACCGGCTATTGGCTCACCGCCTCGGCGTGGGGGCTGCCCGATGCCGGCATCGCCACCTACACCGAAATGCGCAACCGCATGGCGACATTGGTGCAGACCAGCACCGCCGCGGTCATCGCCGATGGTGATACCGGCTATGGCGGGCTGCTCAACGTCCATCACACGGTCAGGGGCTATGAAGCCGCCGGGGTGACCGCCATCCAGATCGAGGACCAGGAATTTCCCAAGAAATGCGGCCATACGCCCTTCCGCCGGGTGATCCCGGTCGAAGATATGGTCGCCAAGATCAAGGTCGCCAGCGACGCCCGCGAGGACAAGACGAATTTCCTCATCATCGCCCGCACCGATGCCAGGCAGAGCGAAGGCTTCGACGGCGCCATGCGGCGGCTCGAAGCCTATGCCAGGGCCGGCGCCGATGTCGTTTTCCCCGAAGCGCTGGAAAGCGAGGAGGAGATGCGCCGCGCCTGTGCCGGCTTCGATGTGCCGGTAATGGCCAACATGTCGAACGGCGGCCTGTCGCCGGTGCCGCATACCTCGGTGCTCGCCGAGATCGGCTTTGGCTATGCCATCTACCCGTCGCTGACCTCGCTCGCCGCTGCGGCCGCGATGGAACAGGCGCTGCGCGGGTTGAAGTATGGCGGCGTCGGCCAGCCGGAGGGGCTGTTCGATTTCAACGAATTCTGCCGGTTGATCGGCTTTGAGGATGTGTGGGCGTTCGAACGCAAATGGGGGGCGGAGGCGTAACTCCCTCCCCCCTGCGGGGAGGGCGAGAGCCGCGCGCAGCGCGGCCACGGGGTGGGGGTTCGGCCTGTGGCCACGCGAGGCACCCCCACCCCGCTCGGCTGACGCCGAGTCGCCCTCCCCGCAAGGGGGAGGGAGTGGGCCTTACAGCCCCGTGATCACCCCATGGCGCTTCTTGCCCGCCGAAACCCGCGCGCCCGCTGCCACCAGCGTCGCCTCATCCACCACCGCAGCCCCATCGACCCGCGCCCCACCACCGGCGACCAGCCGCCGCGCCTCGCCCTTGGAAGCGGCGAAATTCAACCCGACAAGCGCATCGAGGATCGTCACCGGCGCTGCCACGGCATAGCTTGGCAGATCCTCGCCCGCGCCGCCGGCAAAGGTCGCCGCTGCCGTCGCCGCTGCTGCTTCGGCTGCCGCGCGGCCGCGGCACAGCGCCGTCGCCTCGGTGGCGAGCACCACCTTCGCCGCGTTGATATCCCCCGCCATGACCGCCTCGATCTCGGGCAGCGGCAGATCGGTGAACAGCTTCAGGAAACGCGCCACATCGGCATCATGGGTGTTGCGCCAGAACTGCCAGTAATCGAACCCCGACAACGAATCCTCGTGCAGCCAGATGGCGCCCGCCGCGGTCTTGCCCATCTTGGCGCCATCGGCGCGGGTGATCAGCGGCGTCGTCAGCCCGAACGCCTCCCCACCATCGACGCGGCGGATAAGGTCGGTTCCGTTGACGATATTGCCCCATTGGTCGCTGCCGCCCATCTGCAGCGCGCAGCCATGGCGGCGCGACAGTTCCAGGAAATCATAGGCCTGCAGGATCATGTAGTTGAATTCGAGGAACGACAGCGGCTGTTCGCGATCGAGCCGCAACTTGACCGAATCGAAGCTCAGCATCCGGTTGACCGAAAAATGCCGGCCGATATCGCGCAGGAACGGGATATAGGCCAGGCCCGACAGCCATTCGTCATTATCGGTCATGATCGCGCCGGTCGGGCCGTCGTCGAACGACAGGAAACGTTCGAAAATACGCTTGATGCTCGCCTTGTTGGCGGCAATGCGCGCATCGTCGAGCAATTGCCGGCCTTCGTCCTTGCCCGACGGATCGCCGACCTTGGTGGTGCCGCCGCCCATCAGCACGATCGGGCGGTGCCCGGCCTGTTGCAGGTGGCGCAGCATCATGATCGAGACAAGATTGCCGATATGCAGGCTGGGCGCCGTGCAATCATAGCCGACATAGGCGGTGACGATACCCTTCGACGCTGCGGCATCGAGCGCCGCCGCATCGGTGACCTGGTGGATGAAACCGCGCGCTTCGAGCGTGGTAAGAAAGGTCGATTGGTAAGTCATGGCGCTCCATAGCCGCTGGCACGCGGCTTTGTCATCATGGGGGCGATACATCCCTTGTTGTCATGCCAGCGAAGGCTGGCATCCAGCCGTGCTGCGCAGGCCGGCTGTCGGCACATACGCCACGACGGGATGCCAGCCTGCGCTGGCATGACAGGCGGGAAATGCGGCGCTATCGTCTCCCCATGACCAAACTCACCACCGCGCTCGGCCTCATGTCCGGCACCTCGATGGACGGCATCGACGCCGCGCTGATCGATACCGATGGCGAAGGCATTGTCATCCCGCGTGGTTTCCTGTCGATCCCGTATGATCCCGAATTCGTCCAGCGCCTGAAGGACGCCGCCGCGCACGCGCTCGAACTGCACGCCCCCGGCCCCGATGCGTTGATCGATGCCGTCGCCGCCGAACTGACCGGGCTGCACGCCATTGCCGTCCATCGCCTGCTCGCGGCGACCGACACGACCCGCGAGGACGTGGCGATCATCGGCTTTCACGGCCACACCGTCGCGCATCGCCCCGACAGGCGCTGGACCTGGCAGATCGGCGATGGCGCGCTGCTTCGCGCTGCGACCCGCATTCCAGTGGCGTTCGATTTCCGCAGCGCCGATGTCGCCGCCGGTGGCCAGGGTGCGCCGCTGGCACCCGGCTATCACCGGGCGCGCTCGGTAGGTCTGGGCCGGCCGCTCGGGGTGCTCAACCTTGGCGGGGTCGGCAACCTGACCTGGTTCGCCGGCGACCAATGGGGCAGCTTCGATACCGGCCCGGCCAATGCGCTGATCGATGACTGGATCGCCACCCACAGCGACCGGCGTTACGACAAGGGCGGCGCCATCGCGGCAGCGGGCAGCGTCCATGATGATGTGCTGACGGGTATGCTCGACCTGCCCTGGTTCGATGCGCCACCGCCCAAATCGCTCGATCGCGCCGATTTTTCGGGCCAGGCGGCGCGCGGGCTATCGCTCGCCGATGGCGCCGCTACGCTCACCGCCTTCACCGCCGAAACCATCCGCCTCGCGCTCGGCCATGTCCCGCGCCTCGCCCGCCTGCTCGTCACCGGCGGCGGCCGGCACAATGCGACACTGATGGCGATGATCGCCGAACGCACCAGCGTGCCGACCGAAGCAGTCGAAGCGGTGGGCTGGAACGGCGACGCGCTGGAGGCGGAGGCCTTTGCCTGGCTGGCCGTGCGCACGGCAGCGGGGAAGCCGATCAGCTGGCCTGAGACAACGGGGGCACCCTCCGCTATGCTTGGCGGCGTGCTTGCCCGATAGGACAATGAAGATGACTAACCTGCCCAAAAATTTTGCGACGGACCAACTCGCAAAACTTACGCCGAACGACCGCTTCAGATTGCTTGAGAATACAAAAAGATCGCCGCGAGTATCGGAAGCCGACCGGGCAATACTTGTTGATGCGGTTTGGAATTCAGGTCCGATCTATGACGGCACGGCCATAAAGCACGATGATCGGATGTCGCTGAAGATGGAAGAGATCATTCAATCTGACGAGGGGCGTGCTGCCTGCTTGAGCGCAACAGCCAAGGGGTTGCCAGCACTCGCGGGCATCGAACCGGCTATAGTTGCGGAGATTGGTTCGGCATACGGTGCCCAAAACATGTCTACAAATCGATCCGGCTTCTTGGTCGGAACGTTGATGATTTCAATGGGCTATGAGGCAGTACGCCAAATCCCAATGCCGAAAAACTCAGTCGCACAGACGGCGACCCTTTGGGCAATAAAGAAATAGAAGGCCAAGCATTCGCTTGGCTGGCGGTGCGCACGGCGGCAGACAAGGCGATCGACTAGTCGGAGACGAAGTGCGAGCAAGCGGCAGTAACCGGGAAGCGGCTGGTCCTATCGTGCCGGCAAGCGAGCGAGCCGCAAGACGGCTCAGCGCGCGGCAAAGCCCTTGGCAACAAACTCCATACCCAGCCGCAAGCCCACCGGATCGACACTATGGCCGACGCCGGCGCTGGCGTGGGTTTCGACGGCGATGCCCAGCTTGCGCAATTCCGTGCTGGCGGCATGCAGCGCCGCGACTGGCACCACGGGGTCGGCGGTGCCGTGCACCAGCAGGACGGGCGGTTTGACGATGTCCGCGTGCGCCAGTTCGTTCGCCCCGACGAGCATGCCCGAATAGCCGATAATCGCCGCCGGGGCCGCCGAGCGGCGCAGCCCGACAAGCAGCGCCATCATCGTGCCTTGGCTGAAACCGACGATGGCCAGATCGGCATCGCTCAACCCATATTGGCCAAGCTTGCGATCGACAAACGCATGGATCGCCGGCGCCGCCTGTGCCGCGCCGGCCGCCAACGCCGCCGGCGTGAAGCCATGCAGCGGCCACCATTGATAGCCCGCCCCCGACCGCTGCGGTGCATTGGGCGCGAGGAAAAGCGTGTCGGGAAGCCGCTGTTGCCAGTGCGGCGCCAGCGAGATCAGGTCGGCGCCGCTCGATCCATAGCCATGCAGCAGCACCACGATCTGCTTCGGCACGCCGCCCGAATGCGGCTGCAAGCTGGCGCCGTTGACGATTTTGGTCACAGGAAAACCATTCCGCTACAACAGCGCCGGTCAGCGCCCGCCGTTGGCCAACCGGCGATCGAGATAGCCGTCCACGACCCCCATCAGATCGCCCATTTCATGCTCGAAGAAATGGTTCGCCCCCGGAATGGTCTGGTGGTCGATGGTGATGTGGCGCTGGGTCTTCAGCTTGTCGACGAGTTTCTGCACGCTGGCGCCCGGCACGACTTCGTCCATTTCGCCATCGACGATGATGCCCGATGATGGGCATGGCGCGAGAAAGGTGAAATCATACATGTTTGCCTGCGGCGCGATGCTGATGAAACCCTTGATCTCGGGCCGGCGCATCAGCAACTGCATGCCGATCCAGGCGCCGAACGAAAAGCCGCCGACCCAGGTGGTGTGCGCTTCGGCGTTGAACTGCTGCATCCAGTCGAGCGCGCTGGCCGCATCGGAAAGCTCACCGATGCCATTGTCGAACACGCCTTGTGATCGCCCGACGCCGCGGAAGTTGAAGCGCAACGTCGCAAAGCCGCGCTTCACGAAGCTGTTGTACATGGCAATCACGATCGGGTGATTCATCGTGCCCTGCGCCGGGTGCGGTTGCAGCAGGATGGCCACCGGTGCGCGCGGGCGCGCCGCCGGCTGGTAACGGCCTTCGAGACGGCCTTCGGGGCCGGTAAAAATCACTTCGGGCATGTACGGTTCCGCTGGCTTGGGCATGGCACAAAGCGTGCATTGCCCCCTATATGGTCGCCATGGCCGAAATCGCAATGAAAAGCCGCGTCTATCTCGATCACGCCGCCACCGCGCCGGTGTCGGCGCCGGCGCGCGCCGCGATGCTGGCGGCTTTGGAGAGCGTGGGCAATCCCGCTTCGGTGCACGGCGCCGGCCGCGCCGCCAACGGCCTTGTCGAGCGCGCCCGCGATGCGGTGGCGGCTTTTGCCGGCTGCGCGCCCGACGCCGTGGTGTTCACCAGCGGCGGCACCGAGGCGCTGGCGCTGGCGCTGCTGGGCACGGGCATGGCGCGCTGCCTCGTTTCGGCGACCGAGCACAGCGCCGTGCTGGCGGCACGCAGCGATGCGACAATTATCCCGGTGGGGCGTGATGGCGTTGTCGATCTCGCGGCGCTGGCGGACCTGCTCGCCGCGGGTCCGGCGCTCGTGGCAGTGCAGCACGCCAATAACGAAACCGGCGTCATCCAGCCGGTGGCCGAGGTCGCGGCACTGGTCGCGGCGCAGGGTGGGCTGTTGCTGGTCGATGCCGTGCAATCGGCGAGCAAACGAGCCCTGCCCGTCGCCGATTTCGTCGCGCTGTCGGCGCACAAGCTGGGCGGACCGGCCGGCGTTGGCGCCTTGATCGTCCGCAATCCGGCAACGCTGGTCGCCGTGCAGCGCGGCGGCGGCCAGGAACGCGGCCTGCGCGGCGGCACCCCCAATATCCCGGGCATCGCCGGCTTTGCCGCCGCGGTCGCCGAACCGCGCGATTGGGCCGGGGTGGCGATGCTGCGGGAGCGGCTGGAGGCAGCAGCGCTGTCGGCCGGCGGGATCATCCATGGCGCCAGCGCACGGCGGTTGCCCAATATCAGCAACATCGGCCTGCCCGGCGTTGCCGGCGGCACCCAGGTGATGGCGCTCGATCTGGCCGGCTTCATGGTCAGCGCCGGCGCGGCGTGTTCATCGGGCAAGGTTGCGGCAAGCCATGTGCTGGCGGCGATGGCGCTCGGCGCCGCAGCGGGTGAAGCGATCCGGGTCAGCCTGGGGCCGCAGACGACGGCAGCGGATGTCGACGGGTTCATCAGCGCCTGGACGCGGATGGCGCAGCGATTGGCGAAGGCCGTATGACAAGACCAAACCCAACTCCCTCCCCCCTGTGGGGAGGGAGTTGTGAGTAACCCCCTCTATCTCGATTATGGCGCCACCACGCCGCTCGACCCGCGCGTCGCGGCGGCCATGGCGCCCTGGGGCATCGCCGGCTTCGGCAACCCGCACAGCGCGCATCTCTGGGGCTATCAGGCGAAAGCCACCGTCGAACTGGCGCGGGACAGCGTGGCGGCGCTGATCGGCGCGCCGCCCGAATCCATCGCCTTCACCTCGGGCGCCACCGAAAGCGTCAACTGGGCCCTGAAGGGCCTGATGACCCACCCCGGCAACACCCGCCGCCGCATCGTCACCGTGGCAACCGAGCATAATTGCGTCCTCGAAACGGCGCGCTATCTCGAAAGCCTGGGCGCGCAACTGACAATGCTGCCGGTGCGCGGCGATGGCTTGCTCGATCTTGGCGATTTCGAACGCGCCATGGGCGACGATGTCGCGCTGGTCTCGGTGATGCTGGTCAACAACGAAATCGGCGTCCTGCAGCCGATTGCCGACATCGCCGCCATCGCGCACCGCTTCGGCGCGGTGATGCACTGCGACGCGGCGCAGGGTTTCGGCAAGATCGCCATCGATGTCGACACGCTGGGCGTCGACCTGCTCAGTCTGACGGCGCACAAGATTTATGGTCCCAAGGGCGTCGGCGCGCTGTATCGCCGGCCATTTACGATGCTGACCCCGCTGCTCCACGGCGGCGGCCAGGAAGATGGCCGCTCGGGCACGCTGCCGACCGCGCTGATCGCCGGGCTCGGCGCCGCTGCGCACATCGCCATGGCGGAAATGCAGGCAGACGCCTCACACGCCCGGATGCTCGCCGACACGCTGCTCGCGGCCCTTGCGGTACCCCATATCGTCCACGGCAGCCGCGAAAGCCGCTGGGCGGGCAACCTCAATCTCGGCTTCCCCGGCGTCTTGGTGCCGTTGCTGCCGCATCTGCCGGGGCTGGCGCTGTCATCAGGATCGGCGTGCAGCGCAGTGACCGGGCGGCCAAGCCATGTGCTGACCGCACTCGGCCTGTCGGATGCGGCCGCGCGGGCGGCGTTGCGGCTCGGTTTTGGTCGCTTCACGACACCTGAAGAAATGACTAAGGCTGCCGCTGACATCAACGCAGTCGTAGCTCGCCTTGGCGCCGGGAATTAGGTCTTGATCCGCATTCGTTTCCTTTCTGCCGATGGCGCCCGCGAACAGATTGTCGATGCGCCGGCGGGCACCCGGCTGCTCGATCTGGCGCAGGCGCAGGGTCAGCCGCTCGAAGGCACCTGCGAAGGCGCCATGGCGTGCTCGACCTGCCATGTGCTGATCAGCGGTGATGGCGCGGCCCACCTGCCACCGCCGTCGGACGAGGAGGAGGACATGCTCGATTTCGCCGTCGGTGCCTCGCGGGCCTCGCGCCTCGCCTGCCAGATCCGGCTCACCGACGATCTCGTGGCGCTCGACGTCCGCATGCCGCCCGGCGCGGTCGACATGTCGCGACGCTGATGTTGCGGCGCCCCGCCCTGATCGCCGCCTTGGCACTGGCCTGCCTTGCGGCCCCCGCAGCGGCCGCGGCCCCCAGCGCCACGGCCTCCTCGCCCTTCGACACGCCGGTGCTGAACCTGAAGCCCGGCGAATGGATCTGGGATGATCGCATCGCGCCGGCCGGGCCGATGCTGGTGGTGGTTAATCTGAAGACCCAGCGCGCCTATGCCTATCGCAACGGCGCCCGCATCGGTGCCACGACGATCTCCTCGGGCAAGCCCGGCAAGACGACGCCGACCGGCATCTTCACGATCCTGCAGAAGAACAAGGACCACAAGTCCAACCTGTATAACAGCGCGCCGATGCCCTATATGCAGCGGCTGACCTGGGATGGCATCGCGATGCATGCCGGCAATCTGCCCGGCTATCCCGCCAGCCACGGCTGTGTCCGCCTGCCGCTGGAATTTTCGAAAAAACTGTTCGAAGTCAGCAACATGGGCATGACCGTGGTGGTCACCGATGGCAAGGGCAGCACGCCGGAACCCGAAAACATCGTCGAAAACGCCATGCTCGCCCCGGTTACGGTCGAGGGCGCGAGCGCCGATGTAAGGGCCAATCGGCTGGAGTCGGACGAGGTATCGCGCTGGCAGCCCGAAAAATCCCCCACCGGGCCAGTGACGATCATGCTCAGCACCGGATCAAAGCGCATCATCGTCTATCGCAACGGCATCGAGATCGGCCGCAGCCGCATCGGCGTGACGGACGGCTTCGATATCGGCACACGCGCCGCGCAGTTCGCCGGCCGCGATGCCCTGGGCAACGCCCGCTGGGTCTACCTCGGCCTGCCCGGCTATGAACAACGCAAGGGTCAGAATGTCGAAACCAACGCCATCGACAGCGTAAAGATCCCACCGAAATTCTATGCGCAGTTGAAAGGCGTCGTCGGCGAAGGCACCACCCTGCTCGCCACCGATGGCGGCGTCGTCAGCGGCTCGTCGGGCCGGGGGCTGACGGTGCTGACCAGCGATTGAATTGGCGTGGTTTCGGGCAACAGACTTTATCGAAAGATCAGTTGCCCATACGCCCCCCCCATTTGGGGGTACTGATTAATCCGATGAAAATAAGTCCTTAACACTGCTGTATTCGTGCGATATGGTTTGATCGTCTTTATTTCGTTCGGGGGAAAACATGCATAAATTGCGCATCGCTGCTGTGGCGTTGACGTGCCTTGCGATGGCGCATCCGACACTGGCGGCGCCCAAACGGGGGCAACCCGCGGTCGAACTCGATCCCAATAGCGTCGGCACCGTCAGTGGTACCGGCATCGAAATGCGCGACATCATCGGCATGGCCGATCGCATCGTGCGCGACCTGTTGCAGCGCCCCGATATCGCCAATGCGCCCAAGCCGCCGCGGATCATCCTCGAAGGCTCGCGCATCGCCAACAAATCGAGCCAGCGCCTCGATACCGACATGCTGTCCGACCAGTTGCGCTCGCAATTGTTGCGCGCCGCCGCCGGCCGCATGCGCTTTCTCAGCCGCGAAAACATCCAGGATGTCATGGCCGAACGCGAACTGAAGCGCGAAGGCCAGACCGATGTCGGCACCAGCGGCATGACCCGCGCCCCGGCCGGCGCCGATTATCGCCTTGTCGGCCGTATCACGTCGCAGGATGCGCGCAACAACACCACCGGCGCACAACAGCGCGCCATGCAGGTGGTTTTCGAACTGATCGACCTGGAAACGTCTGAAACCGTCTATATTTCCGAGCCTTATGTCATTGTTCGCGCCCAGCGCGATGATGTCATCTATCGGTAGCGGCGCCTGTTGCCTGACATGATGATTCCGGGGGGGATGATATTCCTATGCAAAATCTGATGCTGCCGCTGGTCGCGGCGTTGCTGGTATCGAGCGCGGGTGCAGCGATTGCCCAGACTGCCGCGCCCGAGGCGGCAGCTTCGGACCCGGTGGCCGACAAGGCCGCCCTCAAGGCCCGTGAAAAGCAATTGCGCGAATGGCGCGGCCAATATGGCGAAGGCCCTTATCCGGACGAGATCGATGCCTTTTTGCAGGACAAGCCCGACCGGTTGAAACCCTATTGGCGCGCGCTGTTCGTCGGTGGCGAACGCAATTCGGTGCTGAATTTCGAACGGCTCGGCATTGCGGCGATAGAAGCCGGCGATTGGACGGTTGCTGAAAAGACCTTCGATGCCGCGTTGCTCCGCATCGAGACGGTCTATGGCAAGAACGCCCAGGCCGAAGCGGCCCGATCGTTGTTTCGCAAGGAATCGAACAAGGATTACAAGGGCGAGCCCTATGAACGCGCCATGGCCTATTATTATCGCGGCCTGCTCTATCTGCGTCGCAACGATTACGACAATGCCCGCGCCTCGTTCAAGGGCGGCGAGTTCCAGGATACCGTTTCCGAGGCCGAGGAATTCAAGAGCGATTTTGCCGCGCTGAATTTTCTGATCGGCTGGTCGTCGAAATGCGCCGGCGACAATGCCGAGCCCGATTTCGCCGCGGCGGCCGCAGCACAGCCAGGCCTGGTGGCGCCGCCGGCCAATCACAACATCCTGCTGATCGCCGAACTTGGCCGTGGCCCGGCCAAGGCGCAGGACGGGGCTCAGAAGGAAAAGGTGGTTTTCGTGCCGGCGAACGGTTTTCCCGAAGCCAAGGCGATGTTCATGCTCGCCCCCGAAAAGGGTGAACGGATCACCGTCGAACCCATGCAGGCATCGAGCGTGCTGTTCCAGGCAACGACCCGCGGTGGGCGCGCCATGGACGGCGTCCTCAACGGCAAGGCCAATTGGAAAACCGGCACCCAGGCAGTCGGCAGCACCGCAATGGCGACCGGCTTTGCGATGATGAACAATTCGAGCGGAGACACCGCCTCGGCTGGTGCTGCCCTGGCGATCGGCGGCGCGCTGTTTTCGGCCTTTTCAACGACGATGAAGGCCGATGCCGACATCCGCTATTGGGACACGCTGCCCGACAACATCGTCATCGGCACGGCGGCGGCG
>JBBRVH010000001.1:0-95744 GCA_038246995.1 Sphingomonadales bacterium | reverse complement strand
CTGACCGTGGAAGGCGATCTGCGTCGCCAGACCGCGATGAACATCAAGCGTCTGATGGATCTCGCCTGCTATCGTGGCCTGCGTCACCGCAAGGGCCTTCCGGTCCGCGGCCAGCGCACCCACACCAACGCGCGTACCCGCAAGGGTAAGGCCAAACCGATCGCCGGCAAGAAGAAGTAAGCCGCAAGGCGCCGCTTTTTTCTCCAGATCGACTGAACGGATTAGGATTTTTCGATGGCACGCGAAGTTGCACGCATCAAGCGCCGCGAGCGCAAGAACATTACCTCTGGTGTCGCCCATGTGAACGCCAGCTTCAACAACACCATGATCACCATCACCGATGCGCAGGGCAATGCGATTGCCTGGTCGTCGGCCGGGACCATGGGTTTCAAGGGCAGCCGCAAATCGACGCCGTTCGCGGCGCAGATGGCCGCCGAAGATGCTGGCAAGAAGGCCGCCGAACATGGCGTCCGCACGCTGGAAGTCGAAGTGCGCGGCCCCGGTTCGGGTCGCGAATCGGCCCTGCGCGCCCTGCAGGCTGTGGGTTTCCAGATCACCGCGATCCGCGATGTGACGCCAATCCCGCACAATGGCGTCCGCCCGCCGAAGCGCCGTCGCGTCTGACGCACGATCGTTTCGGCCGTGCTCGCCCCGGGCGCGGATTTTCGACTATTTGATGACGGGGACGGGCGGGTGACGATCCGCCCCTTTCCAAAGATGAGGTGAGCCTGTGGCTGTTATTGCCAAGAACTGGACCGAACTCAAGAAGCCGAATCGGCTTGAAAACCGCCCCAGCGCCGATGGTCGCCGCAAGAGCAGCTTCGTTGCCGAACCGCTCGAGCGTGGCTTTGGCCTGACGCTCGGCAATGCGCTGCGCCGCGTGCTGTTGTCGTCGCTGCAGGGCGCCGCGGTCACGGCTATCAAGATCGATGGCGTGCTGCACGAATTCTCGTCGCTTGCCGGTGTGCGCGAAGATGTCACCGACATCGTGCTCAACATCAAGCAGGTCGCGATTCGCATGCAGGGTGACCAGCCCAAGCGCGTCCACCTCGCTGCGACCGGGCCGGGCGAAGTCACTGCCGGCCAGATTGCCGTGTCGGGCGACATGGAGGTCCTCAACAAGGACCTCGTCATCTGCACGCTCGATGATGGCGCGACGCTCAACATGGAACTGACGGTCGAAGCCGGCAAGGGCTATGTCCCGGCCAGCGCCAACCGTCCGGCCGATGCGCCGATCGGCCTTATTCCGGTCGACGCGCTGTATTCGCCGGTGCGCCAGGTCAGCTACAAGGTCGACAACACCCGCGTCGGCCAGGAACTCGATTTCGACAAGCTGACCATCCAGGTCGAAACCGATGGCACCGTCACCCCCGACGATGCGCTCGCCTATGCAGCCAAGATCCTGCAGGACCAGCTCCAGTTGTTCGTCAATTTCGAAGACGTCGTTGTGGCAGCGCCGGTCGCAGCGCCCACCGGTGGCCCGATCGAAGTCGATGACAACACCGTCATCAACCGCTTCCTGCTCAAGAAGGTCGATGAACTCGAACTGTCGGTGCGTTCGGCGAACTGCCTGAAGAACGACAATATCATCTACATCGGTGATCTGGTGCAGAAGACCGAAAGCGAAATGCTGCGCACCCCGAATTTCGGCCGCAAGTCCTTGAATGAAATCAAGGAAGTGCTCAGCCACATGGGACTGCGTCTCGGCATGGAAATTTCGGGCTGGCCGCCTGAGAATATCGAAGAAATGGCCAAGAAGCTCGAACAGGAGTTTTGAGCGCCGCGCAGCGTTGGAAACCGACTCGCGCAAGCTCGGCCAGCCGGGCAAGGAAGCTTGCTTCCTTGAACCGGTCTGACGTCACGGCGCGGCCTTGCCGCGACGCGGTATGAAGGAAAAAGCTGGGTCCCGGGTCAAGCCCGGGATCACGGAGAGACGAAGGGGCATCTGGCTGGCCCCGAATTCAGCCTGATCCGGGGTACCTGATACGGCCCCCTATCGAACGGAGACTAGAAATGCGTCACGGTAATGCCCATCGCAAGCTCGGCCGGACTACCAGCCATCGTCTGGCGATGTTCCGCAACATGGCCGCCAGCCTGATCAAGCACGAACAGATCAAGACGACGCTGCCCAAGGCGCGCGAAATCCGCCCCTATATGGAAAAGCTCATCACGCTCGCCAAGCATGGTGGCCTTTCCAACCGCCGCCTGGCGCACGCGCGCCTGGGTGATGATGACCAGCTGATCAAGCTGTTCGACACGCTGGCGTCGCGCTATGCCGACCGTCCGGGTGGCTATGTCCGGATCGTCAAGGCCGGCATTCGCCGTTCGGACGCGACGCCGATGGCGATCGTCGAGCTGGTCGATCGCGATACCGATGCCAAGGGCCAGGATTCGGGCCCGGTGCAGAGCTTCGACGACGAGTGATCGAAACCGGCGCGCGGGGCCAGGCCGCGCGCGCCATTTGCCCCCCGGTTTGATCGAAGGACGAGTTGATGGCCGACGAAATCGATATGATGCCCACCGAAAACGGTTTTGACGGCAACGAGCCAATGCCGCAGGTGTCGATCCTGACGCAATATGTGAAGGATCTGTCGTTCGAAAACCCCAACGCGCCGGCATCCTTGCAGACGACCGAACAGCCACGCATCGAAGTCAATGTTGCCGTCAACGCCAAGCGTGCCGGTGATGCCATGTTCGAAGTCGAACTCAAGATCACTGCCAAGGCGATGGCCGGCGATGCGGTCGCGTTCGTGATCGACCTGCTTTACGCCGGGCTCTTCGGCCTGACCAACGTGCCCGAGGAAGCGCTCGAGCCGTTCCTGATCATCGAAGCGCCGCGGATCCTTTTCCCGTTCGCCCGCCGTATCGTGGCCGATTCGGTGCGCGATGGCGGCTTCCCGCCATTGATGCTCGACCCCATCGATTTCGCTTCGCTCTACATGGCGCAGCAGGGCGCCCAGGGCGGCAACGCGTGATCGATTGCCCTCTCCCCTCACCGGGGAGAGGGCATCGCTGCCACACCGGCATGAGGCACGGATGATGCCGGCATGAACCTGGTAAAGGCGACCGCCACCATCGGTGGCCTGACCCTCATTTCCCGCATCGCCGGCTTTGCGCGCGATGTGTTGCAGGCGACCTTTGTCGGCGCCGGTGCGGCGGCCGACGCCTTTCTTATCGCCTTCCGTCTGCCCAATCTGTTTCGCGCGCTGTTTGCCGAAGGCGCTTTCGCCTCGGCGTTCGTGCCGATGTTCAACCGCCAGGTCGGTGCCGATGGCGGCGACCTGGGCGGCGCCAAGCACTTTGCCGAAGACGTGCTGTCGGTGCTGGTGCCGGTGCTGGCGTTGTTCACCGTGGTGATGATCGTCGCCACGGCGCCGGTCGTCTGGGCGCTGACCGGCGGCTTCCCCGATGCAGCGCCGGGCAAGTTCGATTTGACGGTCGATTTTACCCGGCTGACCTTCCCCTATCTCTTGCTGATCAGCCTCGTTTCGCTGATGGGCGGGCTGTTGAATTCGGTCGGGCGCTTTTGGGTCAATGCGGCGGCGCCGATCCTGCTCAACCTCGCGCTCATAGCGGGTATGCTGCTGTTTCACGGGCCCGACCCGACCGAGACGGCGCGGGTGCAGGCGCTGTGCGTCACCTTCGGCGGCATCCTGCAATTCGGCTGGCTGCTCTGGGCCTGCTGGCGCGCCGATATCCGGCTGCGGTTGCGCTGGCCGCGGCTGACCGACAAGGTGAAGACCCTGCTCATGCTGATCCTGCCGGCGGCACTCGGCGCTGGAGCGGTGCAGTTCAACCTGTTGATCTCGACGGCGCTCGCGGCGCGCTTCCTGCCCGAAGGGGCGGTTTCGTACCTTTATTACGCCGATCGGCTCAACCAGCTGCCGCTCGGCCTTATCGGCATCGGCGTCGGCACGGCGATGCTGCCGGCGCTGTCGCGGCAATTGGGGGCGGGGCAGGATGGCGCCGCGGGCCATACCCAGAACCGCGCGGTCGAGCTTGTGCTGCTGCTGACCCTGCCTGCGGCGGCGGCGCTTACGGTGGCGGCCGAACCGATCATCCGCAGCCTGCTGCAATATGGCGCCTTTCGCCCCGAAGACACGCTGCCGACGGCGCGCGCGCTCGCGGCGTTTTCGCTGGGGCTGCCGGCCTATGTCTTGATCAAGGTGCTCACTCCCGGCTTTCATGCGCGGCAGGATACGCGGATGCCGGTGCGCATCGCGATCGCCTCGATGCTGGTTAACCTGGTTGGCAATCTGCTGCTGGTCTGGCCGCTTGGCCATGTCGGGATTGCCCTGTCGACCGCGGTCGCCGCCTGGGTGAATGCCGGCGCGCTGTATTGGGTGCTGCGCCGGCGCGGGCATTTCACCATCGATGCCCGGCTGGCCAAACGCTTGCCGCGGTTGCTGGTCGCGACACTGGTGATGGTGCCGGTGCTGATCGGCCTCGGTTGGGTGCTCGCCCCCTGGCTCGGCGGTGCGCTGGTGGCGCGGGCCGGCGCGCTGGTGTTGCTGCTCGGTGCCGGCGGCATTGCCTATATTGGCGCGGCGCGGCTGCTTGGCCTATTCACGCTCAAGGAACTCAAGGCCCAATTCTCCCGCAAAGGCACCTCCACATGAGCCGCGTTTTTTCCGGCATCCAGCCCACTGGCAATCTGCACCTGGGCAATTATCTCGGCGCCATCCGCAAATGGGTGACGATGCAGGAGGCGCATGAATGCATTTATTGCGTCGTCGATCTGCACGCGATCACCGTGGCGCAAGACCCGGCGACGCTGCGCAATGGCATCCGTGAAATGGCGGCAGCGTTGATCGCCAGCGGCATCGATCCCGACCGCGCCATCCTGTTCCAGCAGAGTCAGGTCCGTGCCCATGCCGAAATCGCCTGGGTGCTGATGTGCACGGCGCGGGTCGGCTGGCTCAACCGCATGACCCAGTTCAAGGAAAAATCGGGCAAGGATCGCGAAGGCGCCAGTGTCGGCCTTTATACCTATCCGGTGCTCCAGGCCGCCGATATCCTCGCGTATCGTGCCACGCATGTGCCGGTGGGGGATGACCAGAAACAGCATCTCGAACTGGCGCGCGACATCGCCGCCAAATTCAACACCGATATGGGGACCGACGTGTTTCCGCTGCCCGAGCCGGTGATCGAAGGCCCGGCGACACGGGTGATGAGCCTGCGCGACGGCAGCGCCAAGATGTCGAAATCCGACCCAAGCGATGCGGCGCGGATCAACATGACCGATGATGCCGATGCCATCGCGCAGAAGATCAAGCGCGCCCGCTCCGATGCCGATGCGCTGCCCTCCGAAGCGGCCGGGCTGGCAGGGCGTCCCGAAGCGGCCAATCTGGTCGGCATCATGGCGGCGCTGTCCAATCGCAGCATCGCCGATGTGTTGCGCGATCATGGCGGGCAAGGCTTCGGCCAGTTCAAGCCGGCACTCGCCGAGGTGATGGTTGCCGCGCTGGCGCCGATCAATGCGCGTTTTGCTGCCTTGCGCCAGGAAAGCGCTGTCATCGATGCCATTCTGGCCAAGGGCGCAGCGCGTGCCAGCGCAATTGCCGAACCGGTTCTGGCCGATGTGCACCGCGCCGTCGGCTTCACGGGTTAAATTGTCGCCGGGTGTAAAATTCAGTGGCCATTCAGTTGAAAAAGCGCAGACTCACACCCACATGAATTTAAGTTAATCATAAAGGCACGCCATCATGGCTATCACTGGTTCGTCGCTTGCTCGCAAATTGCTGCTGCCCGCAGCGACACTGGCGCTTCTCGCCGGCTGTGCGCCGACATTCGAAGCGCGCGTGGCGCGCTTTTCGGCGCTGCCGGCGCCCAGCGGGCAAAGCTTTACCATCCAGCCACGCGATGCCGCCAACGCGGGCGGGCTTGAATTCGCCACCTACGCCAATCTCGTCCGCCAGCGGCTGCTAGCCACCGGCATGACCGAAGCGCCGACGCCGGCCGCGGCCAGCCTGACCGTCTTGCTCGATTACAATGTCGGCCAGCCGCGTGAAAAGGTGCGGACGCGGCCGGGCTTCGGTGGCGGCGGCTTCGGTGGCTGGGGTGGTGGATTTGGCGGCTGGGGCGGCGGCTTTGGTGGCTGGGGCTGGAACCCCTATTGGGGTGGCGGCCTTGGCTGGGGCGGCGGTTTCGGCGGTTGGGGCGGCGGCTGGAATACGCCCGAAGTCTATTCGGTAACCCAGTATAACGCGACGCTGGCCATGAAGATCGAGCGCACGGCCGACAAGGCGAGCGTGTTCGAAGGCCGGGCCGAAACCATCAGCACGACGAATAATCTGACCCGGTTGGTCCCCAATCTGGTCACGGCGATCTTCACCAATTTCCCCGGCAACAGCGGCGAAACGGTGCAGGTGAAGTTCGATCCGGCGCAGCCGGCGAAGCCGGCGATGGTCAAGCCGGTTTCGTAAAGGCGATCACTGGCAAAGCGCCCTCTCCCACCGTCGGGAGGGGGCCTGGACCGCTAACCCCCGTGCCTCAGCGCGGGGTTTCCTCGTTGTAACCCATGCGGTTGGTGCGGTCGTTCGCCCAGGCATCGACCTGGTTGCGGCTGCAGCCGATCATCCCGCCCGCGCCGACCGCGCTGCAACTGCCGATCGAGCCGCCGGCGCCGCCGCTGCTATCCCCAAGCAACAATGCGCGATTGTTGGTGAACACGCTCTGGCGGTTCTGGGCCTGGCGCAGGCGTTCGGGGATGCGATAGATTTCCGATTCGGGCAGGCGGGCGCAAACCACAACTTCATCGGGGGATGATGGCTTCGGGCAGGCCTCGGTGCCGAATACCGTGACAAGCCGCTGGCGGGGCCGGCTGGTATCGGAACCAGCGGCGGGCGCCGGCTTCAACGTCGATCTGATCGGTGATTCGGTTGCCGCTGCCGGCGCCGACGTGGTTTGCGCCTGCGCGGGCAAAGCCGGCAGCGCGGGGATCGTCATGGCCAGAACCAGTATCAGTGTCGCGCGCATCGGGATTTACTCCACCACTTCGAATGTCGGTCTTAACGGCTTTTCATCGGCGGCGAAACTCTATCCCTGGTCGATCTGCATCGAATAGGTGAAGCGGTCACCGGGGTGTATCGACACCGACGCCTCGACCACCCGATCATCGGAGTCGCGATAGATCCGCACGATGCGCAGGACCGGGACGCGCCGCGGAATGCCGAGCGCAATGGCCTCGCGACTGCCCGCCGCCATGGCGCGCAGATCCTGGTCGACCCGGGCGATTCGAAAGCCTGCGGCCGCGGCGAGTTGCGTGAACAGTGATTGGTTGCCCTGTCGCAGCCCGTCGACATGCGGCGCCAGATCGGCATTGATATAGACATCGGTCAACGCCATCGCCGGGCCATGGGCCTGTTGCCGGCGCTTGCCGGCCAGATGAATCCACTGGCTGTCGGCTTCCAGCCCCAGATCGGCCGCCTGGACAGCGCCCATGGTCACAGCGCCGATCACCTGAAAATGAAAGCTTGATCCGGCGGCATAGTCCATCAGGCCGCCGATATTCGAAATCGGCAGGCGCTGCGCCGTATTGCCGGCATCGACCGTGGTGCCGGAGCCACGGCGGCGCCGGATCAGCCCTTCGGTCTGCAAGCGGCGCAATGCCTCGCGGACCGTGAAGCGGCTGACGTCATAGCGTTCGCACAGCGCGCTTTCGGTCGGCAATTGGCCATCGGGGCCGAAGCTGCCGGCGGCGATGCCGGCGCGCAATTCATCGGCGACTTGCTGGTAGCGGGGTTGGGCCGCGGTGCGTCTGCTCGCGGATTTGTCGCCCTGTGGTGATTCCGGCTTGTTCACGCCTGTCCCTCGCCTGCCGTGCTTACTTGATTGATGCGGGCCGTCTCCGCAATATGTCCGGACAAATCAGCCGCAACTGGCGCGGCACTACAAGGTCACGCCGTGTCGCAGCCCCCTTTGCCTTTGCGAAATTTCAAGGCCGCTTCGGTATGACCGCAACGCGCGACCTGCTGGCCTTTGCCGCCGCGCCGCGCGTGCTGCCACCCGATGTGCGCCGGGCGGCGCTGATGCTGCTCGACGATACGCTGGCGTGCGGGGTGGCGGGGTCGTCCGCGCCAGGTGCCGATGGCGTGCTGGCCGCGGCACTCGGCTGGGGCGCCGGGGGGGATGTGCCGGTGCTCGGGCGCGCCGAACGCTTGCCGGCGGCGGCGGCGGCGTTCGTCAATGGCTTCCAGATCCATTGCCTCGAATGGGATCCGGTCCATGAAGCCGCCGTCGTCCATGCGATGAGCGTGGTTACAGCGGCTGTCCACGCCGCGGCGCACGCGCGGCAGGCCTACCACGCCGCGGCGCACGCGCGGCAGGCCGATCCCGAGGTCGCGCTGGCCGCGCTGGTGACAGGGGTGGAGATCGCCTGCATCCTGGGGCTGGCCGCCGAGACCCCACTGACATTCTTTCGCCCTGCAACCGCCGGTTTGATCGGCGGCGCCCTGGCGGTGGCGCGGCTGGCGGGGCTGCCACCGGAACGCTTCGGCGATGTGCTTGGCCTGGCGCATGCGCAATGCGCCGGCACGATGCAGGCGCATGTCGAAGGCTCGATCGCGCTGCCGTTGCAGGTGGCGGCGGCCGCGCGCGCCGCGATCACCGCGGTCGATCTGGTGGTTGCCGGCTTGCCCGGGCCGCAGGATGCGCTGATGGGGCCCTTCGGCTATTTCCCGCTGTTCGACGGCGGTGACCCGACGGCGATGGTGGCAACGCTGGGCCGGATCTGGCGGATCGCCGAGATCAGCATCAAGCCCTGGCCATCGGGGCGCGCCAGCCATGCGACGCTGGCGGCGGTGGAAGGACAGGACGTCGTGGCGGTCATGGCGCATGTGCCGCCGCTGATCGCGCGGCTGGTCGGGCGGCCGTGGCGGGAAGACATGACGCCGGCCTATGCGCGGCTGTGCCTGCCGTTTCTCGCAGCGCTGATGCTGCGCGATGGCCGCATCGATCCGCGCTGTTTCACGCCCGAAGCTTTTGCCGATCCCGATTTGCAGGCGCTGGGCGCGCGGTTGACGATCGAGGTCGACGGCAATCCCGATCCCAATGCGCTTGGCCCGCAGCGTTTCGTGCTGGCCGATGCCGATGGCCGCCGGCGCGAGATCGTCACGCCCGCCACGTTCGGCAGCCCGGCCAACCCCTTGTCGCCGGCCTGGCACGCCGGCAAACTGGCCTTTGCCCGCTCGCTGGCGGTTGTACCGGTGGTGGCTGGCGATCCGTTGGCGTTGCTATGCGGGACGGCTGCCTGAATCCGCGACCTGAAAGGACCCAAGACATGCGCCTGCTGGTACTCTTCAACCTGAAAGCCGGTGTTTCCCCGGCGGATTATGAACATTGGGCACGCACCCGCGACATGCCGACGGTGCGCTCGCTGCCCTCGATCGATGATTTTCGTGCCTATCGCGTCACCGGCCTGCTCGGCAGCGAGGCGCCGGCGCCCTATGCCTATGCCGAAGTCATCGATGTTGCCGATATGGACGGTTTCTTCACCGATATCGCCGCGCCGACGATGCAGGAAGTATCGGCCGAATTCCAGAACTGGGCCGATGCGCCGCTGTTCCTGATGACCGCCGAGGTGCCATCGGCATGACGGCACGCTTTGCCGGCAAGGTGGTCGTTGTCACCGGATCGGGGCGACCGCGCGGGCTGGGCCAGGCGATCCTGCAACGCTTTGCCGACGAAGGCGCGGCGTGTGTCGTCTCCGATGTCGGCAGCGGCGGCGAAGGGCTGGCGTCATCGGACGATGCCCGCGCCGTTGTCGCCGATCTCGAATCGCGCGGCGGGCGGGTGGTGTTCCAGCCGTGCGATGTCGCCGACGAAGCGCAGTGCGAAGCGCTGGTGGCGGCAACGGTGGCCGCCTTTGGTCGCATCGATGTGATGGTCAACAATGCCGGCATCGGCTTTGTCATGAAGCCGCTGCTCGAAACCAGCGGCGCCGATTGGGATCGCGTTGTCGATGTGAACCTGAAAGGCGCTTTCCTGTGCAGCCGGGCGGCCGCGCGGCAGTTCATCGCGCAGGGGCCGGGAGACGACGGCATCGCCGGGCGGATCATCAACATCGCCTCGCAGGCCGCCAAATCGGGCTTTCCGCACATGGCGCCCTATACCGCGTCGAAGCATGGCATGGTCGGGCTGACGCGATCGAATGCGGTGGAACTCGGGGCGCACCGGATTACCGTCAATGCGGTCTGCCCCAACCATGTCACGACGGGGCTGGGTGCCGCGCAGAACGACTATTTCTCGAAACTGCTCGGCTTTGCGACCGTCGATGCCTATCTCGCCAACATGAAGGCGAAAAACCCGCTGGGCCGCCCGGGGCTTGCCAGCGACACGGCAGCGGCCTGCGCCTGGCTGGCGTCGGCCGATGCGGTGTATGTGACGGGCGAAGCGATCAACGTCAGCGGCGGCGAGGAAATGCACTGAAACTATATCCCTCCCCGCAAGGGGGATGGATGCAAGATCAGATCGTTCGCGCGATGACTTCGCGCATGATTTCCGACGTGCCGCCATAGATGCGCTGCACCCGCGCATCGCGCCACATGCGGGCGATCGGATATTCGTTCATATAGCCGGCGCCGCCGTGCAGTTGCAGCGCTTCGTCGACGACGCGGCCCTGCATTTCGGTGTGCCACAGCTTGGCAGCGCTGGCTTCGGCAGCCGTCAGCTTGCCTTCCAGCAGGCGCTTCAGCCCCCAATCGATATGGGCCCAGCCGACCTGCAATTCGGTCTTCAATGACGCCAGGGTGAAACGGGTATTCTGGAAATCGAACACCGTCTTGCCGAAGGCCTTGCGATCCTTGGTGAACTTGACCGCTTCGTCGAACGCCCGCTGCGCGCCGGCCTGCGCCGAAATGGCGATGCCCAATCGTTCCTGCGGCAACTGGCTCATCAGGTAGATGAAGCCCTTGTTTTCTTCGCCAAGGCAGCTGGTCATCGGGACCCGCACCTCGTTGAAGAACAGCTCGGATGTGTCGGCGGAATTCTGGCCGATCTTGTCGAGGTTGCGGCCGCGGGCAAAGCCTTCGGTGCCGGCTTCGACAAGGATCAGCGACGTGCCCTTGGCGCCCTTGTCGGGCTCGGTCTTGGCAACGACGATGATCAGATCGGCGTTCTGGCCGTTGGTGATATAGGTTTTCGAGCCACTGATGACATAATGGTTGCCATCCTTTTTCGCGGTCGTCCGCACGCCTTGCAGGTCGGACCCGGCGCCCGGCTCGGTCATCGCGATGGCGGTGATCAGCTCGCCGCTGATCATTTTCGGCAGGTATTTCTGCTTCTGCTCCTCGCTGCCATAGGCAACGATATAATCGGCAACGATGTCGGATTGCAGGGTGATGCCCGCTGAGGATCCGGCATAGGCGAGTTCCTCGTTGACGACGGCGTTGTAGCCGAAATCGAGCCCCAGGCCGCCATATTGCTCGGGCACCGTCGGGCACAGCAGGCCATTGTCACCGCACGCGCGCCAAAACGCCTTCGAAACGATGCCTTCTTCCTCGAACGTGTCGAGATGCGGGTAAAGTTCCTTGTCGAACAGCTTGCGGACCGTGCCGCGAAAGGCTTCATGATCGGCGTTATAGGCGCCGCGTTCGCTGGTATCGAGCATCTGGCAATCTCCCCTCATCACTGGTTGACGCGAACGTTAGCCCAAAGCCCGGGGCGTGCGCCACCTGTCTTGCATGGCAGGGCGCCGGGGTGCGACATTCGCGTCGGGCGATGCTTGCTTGTCACCGGGTCGCAGCATAGCATCACAGCCATCGGGGGGAGTGACGGCATGCGCACGATTTTCATGGTTCTGGTGATGCTGCTGGGTGCTGCCCCGGTGTTGGCGGCAACGCCCGATGCCACCGCGCCGCGCGCCGCCATCGACAGCTTCATCGCCGCCTTCAACGCCGGTGACGCCGCGGCCGCCAAGGCGACGCACGAAGCGAGCCCGACCATCATCGACGAACCGCCGCCCTATCTCTGGTCGGGCCGCGACAGCTTCGATCGCTGGGTTGCCGATCAGCACAAGGAAGCCGTGGCGCGAGGCCGCAGCGCCGAAAAAGTCGTGCTGGGCAAGACCCGCCGCGCCGAAATGAGCGATGCCGTCGCCTATGTCATCGTGCCGGCGACCTACAGCTATGTCGAAAAAGGCGCGGCGCTCGCCGAACCGTCGCAGATGACCTTTGTGCTGAAAAAGGGCCGCAGCGGCTGGCGCATTTCCGCGTGGAGCTGGACCGGGCCACGCGGCCGGCCGGTGGCCAGCAAGCCTGCCGCCTGACCGCGCCGACGATTCACAAGGAATATTGCATGTTGAAATTGATCGTCAGCCTCGCCCTGCTCGCCAGTGCTGCGCCTCTGCTCGCTGCCGATGACCCCAATCTTGCCCGCGCCCGCGCCGTGCTGAAGGCGCAGCCGATCATCGACGGGCATAATGACTGGGCGGAACAATTGCGCGGCCAGTTCGGCGAAAAATGGTGGGGCGTCGATCTGATGGCCGATGGCCGCAAGCTGGCGTCGCCGTTGCAGACCGATATTCCGCGCCTCCACGCCGGCCAGGTCGGCGGGCAGTTCTGGAGTGTCTGGGTGCCGGCCACCGTCACCGGCACCGCGGCGGTCAAGGCCACGCTGCAACAGATCGACATCATTCGCGGCATCATCGCGCGCTACCCGAAGGATTTCGAACTCGCTGCCACCGCCGCCGATATCCGCCGCATCCAGAAGACCGGCAAGGTCGCCAGCCTGATGGGCGCCGAAGGCGGCAGCCAGATCGACAATGATCTCGCCGTGCTGCGCCAATATCATGCACTCGGCGTGCGCTACCTCACCCTCACCCATGTCCGCCACAATGACTGGGCGGACAGCGCCAACGAAGCACCGCGTGCGGCACCGCTGACCGCCTTCGGCAAGGTCGTCGTCAATGAAATGAACCGCATCGGCATGATCGTCGATATCAGCCATGTCTCGGAAGGCACGATGAAGGCGGTGCTGGCGACGACAAAGGCCCCGGTGATGTTCTCGCATTCATCGGCGCGTGCCATCGTCGATCACCCGCGCAACGTGTCGGACGAAGTGCTCGCCATGCTCAAGGCCAATGGCGGCATCGTCATGGTCAATTATGCGCCCGGTTATGTCAGCCGCAAGCGCATGGAATGGGAAGCCGCCCGCGCCGGCGTGCGCGCCAGCTACAATGCGCCGCCCTATTCCGGCCTGTATATCGGCCAGCCCGAACGCGCCGCCGCTGCCTATGCCGAATGGGAAAAGGCCAACCCGATGCCGGCGGTAACGCTGGCGGACGTCGCCGATCATCTCGATCATCTGGCGAAGGTGGCCGGGCATGATCATGTCGGCATCGGCAGCGACCTCGATGGCATCGATACGACGCCGACCGGCCTTGAAGGCGTCGAAACCTATCCGGCGCTGATCGCCGAACTGCTGCGCCGCGGCTGGAGCGAGGAGGATTGCCGCAAGCTGGCTGGCGGCAACATCTTGCGCGTGCTGGAGGCGGTGGAAAAAGTGTCGGCCGGGATGCAGGGCGAAGTCCCGAGCGCCGCAACGCCATAGTCGCAAGCGCGGCGCTACGGGCGGGACCTCACCAGGAAAATGCGTTCCGAACAGGATTGTAGCGGCGTGGATTCAACCATATCAGCCGGGGTCGCACGTCAATTCATCGAGCCTAAAGCCACTTCGCCCGACGAAAATTCACGAACAATATCAGGCATGTGATCACCACGACCGAAAGAACCGTGGGATAGCCATATTTCCATTGCAGCTCGGGCATTTCGGCAAAGTTCATGCCGTAGATGCCGGCCATTGCGGTCGGTACAGCGAGGATCGCCGCCCAGGCCGCAAGCCGGCGCGAGATTTCGGTCTGCTGCGACTGGCTGGTCAGCAGGCTCGCTTCGAAGGCCAGGCCGAGGCGGGCGCTGAGCGAATTGATTTCCTCCTGGGCGCCGCGCACATGGTCGGTCACTTCGCGAAAGCAATTGGCGAGGCGCGGGTCGATCTCGAGCACTTCCGAATGTTCGAGCCGGCCGCAGATCTCGGCAAGCGGCAGGATGCCGTTCTTCATTCGAAGCAACTCGCGGCGCAGCACATAAAGCCGGCGGGTCTGTTCGGGGGGCAGTTCCTTGTCGAGGACTTGCGCTTCGATCGCATCACCTTCGGCTTCAAGGCTGTCCATCACCCGCAGATAATGGTCGACGGTGAAGTCGAGCAGGGTGTGGACGACAAAAGCCACGCCCTTTGCGAGTTGTGCCGGAGTCGCCTCGCAATGCGCCCTGACACGGCTGTACGCCAGGCTGGCGCCGTGACGGATCGTGACGATATAGCCGCGACCGACGAAAATATGGGTTTCGCCGAAGGTCACCCGTTCGTCGATCAACTCGGCGGTGCGGACGACGATGAACAGCCCGTCGCCATAGCGCTGCATCTTGGGCCGCTCGTGCGGTTGCCCGGCGTCCTCGATCGCCAGCGGGTCGAGCCCGAGCTGGGTCTGGAGCGTGGCAAGCTCCGCCTGCTGGGGCTCGCGCAGGCCGATCCAGACGAAATGGTCTGGCTTTGCCGCCCATTCGCCGGCCTGATCGAGCGGAATTTCGACCACCGCCACGCCATTTTCATAGGCGCGTGCCGAAAGAATGCTCTGTTCGCGAATGGCCATCGGTTCCCCCACCCCTCGCCCCGGTCGTGGACAAAGACTTAGCACACTGGGGCGGCGTTAAAAGTCGGGAGCACTATGGGCCGGTTATTGCCGCGCTGCGCAGCAAAATGCCGGCCGGTGTCGCCACCGGCCGGCACTGTGTCGTGCCCGCAAACCCTTTCGCGCCGCCTCCCCCTTGCGGCGGAGTTGTTTGACCCGGCGGATAGGGGCCGATCTTGCGATCAACCGCACTCGCCCTGGGCGTCGCGTCCCGGTTCGTGCCACGGCACTTTCGCAGCTGGTCCGGCCTGCTTTCGCGACCGTCCTTCCCCGCTGGACCGATCCGGTTCCGGCTTCCCGGCCGCGGCCATCTGCATGGCTGCTGCCCGTTCACCTTCCCGTTTCGACCCGCCGTGCTTCGCCGTGCAATTTCCGGGGTTTCCCCCTGAAATGCCCGGAAAATCCGGCATAACCGTTTCATTTCCTTCGGCATTTCTGCCGCCGTCAATTCCCGGCTACAGCTGAATTATGTCACCTGAACCCGAGTCGTCAAAGTGAAATAATCGACAAAGGCCCTGTGGATAACGAGGATAACGGGGATAAGTTTCCGTCAAGCGCGCTCCACGGCGATTGCCGTCGCTTCGCCGCCGCCAATGCACAGCGCCGCGACGCCGCGCTTGCCGCCGGTGCGTTCGAGCGCGGCGATCAGCGTCGCGATGATCCGCGCCCCCGATGCGCCGATCGGGTGGCCGAGCGCCGTCGCGCCGCCATGGATGTTGAGCTTGTCACGCGGGATGCCAAGATCGTGCATGGCGATCATCGCCACGGTGGCAAAGGCTTCGTTGACTTCGAACAGGTCGACATCGGCGATGCTCCAGCCGGCCTTTTTCAGCAATTTTTCGATTGCCGGCACGGGTGCCGTGGTGAACTTGCCGGGTTCATGGGCGTGGGCGGCATGGGCGACGATGCGCGCGCGCACCGGCAGGCCCTGCGCCGCCGCCGTGCTGGCGCGGGTCAGCACCAGGGCAGCGGCGCCGTCCGATATCGACGAGGCATTGGCGGCGGTTATCGTGCCGTCCCTGGCAAAGGCGGGCTTCAACCCGGGGATCTTGTCGGGGCGCGCCTTGCCGGGCTGTTCGTCCGCGGCGACGATCGTATCGCCGCCGCGCCCCGGCACCGTTACCGGTGTCACTTCATCGTCGAAGGCGCCCGAGGCGATGGCGGCATTGGCTCGTGCCAGGCTTTCGAGGGCGAAATCATCCTGTGCGGTGCGGGTGAACTGGTAATCGCGGGCGCTTTCTTCGGCAAAGGCCCCCATCAGCTTGCCTGGATCATAGGCATCTTCAAGCCCGTCGAGATACATCGAATCCTTGATGGCATCATGGCCGATGCGGGCACCGGCACGGTGCTTCGTCATCAGATAGGGGGCGTTCGACATGCTTTCCATGCCGCCCGCCACGATCACCGCGGCCGTGCCGGCAAGCAGCGCATCATGCGCCATGATCGTCGCCTGCATCCCCGATCCGCACATCTTGTTGACGGTTGTCGCTTCCACCGACAGTGGCAGCCCGGCGCCCAATGCCGCCTGCCGCGCCGGCGCCTGGCCAAGCCCGGCGGGGAGCACGCAGCCCATGAAGATCTGTTCCACGGCTTCGGGCGCCACGCCCGAGCGTGCGACCGCAGCGCGGACCGCGACAGCGCCGAGCGTCGTCGCGCTCACCCCGGCGAGTGCGCCCTGGAAGCCGCCCATCGGCGTGCGGGCAAAGCCGGTGATGACGATCGGGTCGGCGGGCAAGGTCATGGGGGGCTCCGTTGTTCGTTGCGGCGGACATAAGCCTGTCGCGGGCGAATTCAAACCCGGTCGGCGATCAAGCCGGCGAGCAGCGGGTTGGGGAAGCGCCGGCGCTGGACGATGGCGTAAAAGCTTTCGGCGAGTTGCGGCAGCCGATGCACCTCGACCAGCGTGCCGGCGAGCAGTTCGTCGCGCACCACGATCGGCGGCACCAGGGTCAGCGCGTCCGAATCGCGCGCCAGCAGGCGCAGCATCGCCATGTCATCGACTTCGGCAAGGATGATCGGCCTGATCCCGGCGGCTTCGAGCAGCCGATCGAAGGGGGCGCGAATGTCGCTGTCATGGCTGGGCAGCAATAACGGTGCGTCGCGCAGGCTGTCGGGCCAGGTGAAATCACTGTCCGTAAAGCGCGGCGGGCCGACGAGGCTGACCGGCTGTTCATCGATGCGATGGCTAAGCAGCGCGTTGCGGACATCCTGTGGCACCGGGGTATTGGCGAGGATGACATCGACTTCATGCGCCTCGAGTTGCGCCAGCAGGTCGCGCAGCGTGCCCGAACGCAGGATCAGTTCGACATCGGTGCGCCCGACCAGCGGCCGCACGAATTCGAGCTGGAAATTGCGCGACAGTGTCGGCAGCGCGCCGACGCGCAGGATCTGCTGGTCGAGCCCGGGCCGCCCCGCCAGTGTCGCCGCCAGCGCATCGCCGGTGGCAAAAATCGTGTCGGCATGGTCGAGCGCAATCCGCCCGGCCTCGGTCAGCAGCAGTTTCTTGCCGACCCGGTCGAACAGCGCATGGCCCAGTTGCGCCTCGAGCTTCTGCACCTGCACCGACAGCGCCGATTGCGACAGGTTGAGCGTTTCGGCGGCGCGCGTCAGGCTGGCGTGGTGCGCGATGGCGCGAAAATAGCGCAGATGGTTGTAATTGAGGGCGGCCATAGGATTATTCTAAAAAAACGAACGATATAACACAATCTTTATATTTTTATTTGGAGAAATCAGCGCTTATGGGGGTGGTCGCCTCGCTCATGGAGACGATGATGACGACCCCCTTGCTCTGGTTGCTGCTTGCCGGCCCCGCTGCGTTGACTCTGCTCGGCTGCCTGACCGGCGGCGATCGGGCGCCGCTCATGCTGGCGGTGCAGGCACGGGCGGCGGCGTTGCTGGCCTTTGCCAGCGCGGTGATCATGGCGGGTGTTGTCGCGGCCTTCGGCCCGCTGCAGACCGGTGGATCCGGCCCGGCGCTGTGGTTCGACACGCTTACCGCGGTGATGTTCCTGCTGGTCAGTTTCGTCGGCAGCATCGTCATTGCCTACAGCCGCAACTATCTTGCTGGCGATCCCGGCCATGGTCGCTTCCTGCGCTGGCTGTGCCTGACGCTGGCTGCGGTGCTGGTGCTGATCATCTCGGGCAATCTGGTGCAGTTCGGGCTCGCCTGGATGGCGACCTCGGTGGCGCTCAATCGCTTGCTGCTGTTCTATCCCGACCGGCCGGCGGCGGTGCTTGCGGCGCGCAAGAAATTCATTGCCAGCCGCATCGGCGACCTGTGCATCGCCGTCGCGATCGGGCTGATGTGGGAGGTGTTCGGCGGGCTGGATTATGCAACGCTGTTTGCCGGTGCCCGGGCGATGACCGGCGGTGCGGTGCCGCTGGCGGTGCAGGTCGCGGCCTTCCTGCTGGTCATTGCCGCCCTGCTCAAATCGGCGCAATTCCCGCTGCACGGCTGGCTGCTCGAAGTCATGGAAACCCCGACGCCGGTTTCGGCGCTGCTCCATGCCGGCATCATCAATGCCGGCGGTTTCCTGCTGCTGCGCTTTGCCGACATCCTCGCGCTGGCTACGCCGGCGCTCGACATGCTGGTCGTTGTCGGCGGCTTCACCGCCCTGTTCGCTTCGCTGGTGATGCTGACGCAAAGCGCGGTCAAGGTCTCGCTGGCCTGGTCGACCATCGCCCAGATGGGGTTCATGATGCTGCAATGCGGGCTGGGTGCCTGGTCGGCGGCGCTGCTCCATATCGTGGCGCATTCGCTCTACAAGGCGCACGCTTTCCTGTCCTCGGGCAGCGTCATCGATATTGCCCGCGCCTCCTGGTCGCCCAGCCCGGGCGGCGCGCCGCATCCGGCGCGGCTCGGCATTGCCGTCGGGCTGGTGCTGGCGCTCGCCCTGGGCACCGCCAGCCTGTTCGGGGTGACGATCGAGCAGCAACCCGGGGTGCTGGCGCTCGGCACCATCACCCTGCTCGGGCTCACGCATCTGGTGGCCCAATCGATTGACGAACGTCCCAATCTGTTCGTCATCGCCCGCACGCTGGCACTCGCCGGGGTCGTCGCGGTCACCTATTTCGGCTTGCAGGCCGGCGCCGCGGCGCTGCTGGCGACCACGCTGCCGGCCGACGCGGCGACGCGCGGTGCCTTTACCAGCCTGGCCGTCATCATCGTCGTGCTCGGCTTTGCCGCCATGACGGTGGCGCAGTCGACCCTGCTCGGGGTGGCGGCGCGCGGGCGCGGGCGGGCGATCCATGTCCATGTCGCCAACGGCTTTTACGTCAACACCTATGCCAACCGGCTCGTGCTGCGGCTGTGGCCGACACGTGCGCCAGGCCGCTTTGCCTCGCTGGGAGATCGCTGATGAACGCTGCCCTTGGCCCGATGGCCACCACCGCTGCCGATCGCGCCGAAATGGCCGCGCTGGTCGACGCCGCCTGCAACAAGATTGCGCCGCTGTGGCCCTTGAAGCACTTTGTTGCGGTCAATCCGTTCCTTGGCTTCAGCGCGCACAGCTTTGCCGAAACCTGCGCCACCCTGCGCCGCGTCGCGCGCACCGACATGTTGATGCCGCGCGGCTTTTACCGTGAAGCCCTTGCCGCCGGGGTTGTCGATGACAGCGATCTTGCCAGCGCGCTGACGGCGGCCCGTGCCGACCATCTGCCCAATCTGCCGCACGATCTGCCAGCGCTGCGGGTCGCGCTGGACGGTGATGCGCCGGCGGGGAAGGCGCCCCTGGCGGTGGTGGCCACGGTCGCCGAAGTGCTCGACCGGCTGGCGGCGGGTGATTCCCAGGCGTCGCGGACCGCCTTCATGGTCGATGAAATCGCCAAATGGTGTGCCGCCTATTTCGATGAAGGCCAGGCGAGCTGGCAACTGCCCGATCGCGCCTTGTCCCCCTATGCCGCGTGGCGGGCGGCGATGCGACACGATCGCAACCCCGAAGCGATGGGCATTTCGGGCTTTCGCGCCGCCATCGCCGGGCTGCCCGACGATCCGATCGCTGCGATCATGGCCGTAGTCGAGGCGCTGGGCACGCCGCGCGCCGTGATCGGCGATTATCTTCACCGCGCGCTGTTCGATATCGGCGGCTGGGCGGCCTATGCCCGCTACCGCGTCTGGGATAACGCGCTTTATGGCCGACCCGATGCGACGCTGGTCGAGCTGCTCGCGATCCGCATGGCCTGGGGCTATGCGCTGTTTCTCGAACGCCGCGATCCGGCCTTCCGCACCGCCTGGGCCGAAGCGATGGCGCAGGCCGCGCAACTGCCCGCCGCCAGCGGGCTGGCCGGGGACCCCGAGCTTGTCATCGATCTGCTGGCGCAAAATGCCTATGAACGCGCTTTCCAGCGGCGGTTGCTCGGCAAATTGGCTGCTGGGCCCCAAGCCGAAGCGGGCCAGGCCATGCCGGCGGTGCGCAAGCCATTGCAGGCGGCCTTCTGCATCGATGTGCGTTCCGAAGTCTATCGCCGCGCGCTCGAACAGGTCTGCGATTCCGAAACCATCGGCTTTGCCGGCTTCTTCGGCTATCCGATCGAATATGTGCCGATCGGTCGCAATACCGGCGGCGCGCAATGCCCGGTGTTGCTGACCCCCGCTTTCACGGTGTGCGAAAGCGTGGCGGCCGCCAGCCCCGACGAGGAAACCGAGATATTGGGGCTGCGCCTGCTGCGCCGCCGCGCGGCCAAGGCGTGGAAATCCTTCAAGCAGTCGGCGGTATCGTCCTTTACCTATGTCGAAACCGCGGGGCCGTTGTTCGCCGCCAAGCTGGTGGGAGACAGTATCGGCATCACCCGCCCGGTCACCGATCCCAATACCGATGGGCTTGATGCCGCGGTCATCGGCCGGGTCGGGCCGCAGCTCGAGGCGCGCACGGTGCGCGGTCGCGCCACCGGCTTCACCCCCGAACAGTCGCTCACCCAGGCCGAAGCGGTGTTGCGCGGCATGTCGTTGACGCGCGAGTTTGCCCGGCTGGTCATGCTGGCCGGCCATGGCAGCACGACGGCCAACAATCCACACGCCTCGGGCCTCGATTGCGGCGCCTGTGGCGGCCATACCGGTGAAGCCAATGCCCGGGTGGCGGCCGGCATCCTCAACGATCCCGATGTGCGGCGCGGCCTGCGCGGCAAGGGCATCGACATTCCCGAGGACACCTGGTTCCTCGGCTGCCTGCACGACACCACCACCGACGAGGTGCGCATCTTCGATCAGGACGAGATTCCGGCGCAGTTTGCCCCGCACCTTGCCGAATTGAAGACCTGGCTGGCGCGCGCCTCGCAAAAGACCCGTGCCGAACGCGCCAGGCTGCTCGGCGTCGCCGATGCCGCCGATGTCGATGCCGCGGTCATCCGGCGCAGCCATGACTGGTCACAGGTGCGCCCGGAATGGGGCCTCGCCGGCAATGCCGCCTTCATCGCCGCGCCGCGCCGCCTGACGCGCGGGGTGGACCTGGGCGGGCGCGCCTTCCTGCACAGCTATGATTGGCAGGACGATGCAGGGTTCGGCGTGCTCAAGCTGATCATGACCGCGCCGATGGTCGTCGGCAGCTGGATCAACCTGCAATATTATGGCTCGACGGTGAACAATCGCGCCTTTGGGTCGGGCAACAAGGCGCTGCACAATGTCGTCGGCACCCTGGGCGTGCTCGAAGGCAATGCCGGTGACCTGAAGACCGGGCTGCCGTGGCAATCGGTGCACGACGGCACGCGCTTCATCCACGAACCGCTGCGGTTGAATGTCTTCATCGCGGCGCCGTTGGCGGCGATGACCGAAGTCATCAAGGCCAGCCAATCGGTGCGCGAACTGGTCGACAATCGCTGGATCCACCTGTTCGCCATGGACGACAGCGGACGGGTGACGCACCGCTACGATATCGGCGGGGCCTGGGTAGCGCTGGGTTGAACGTGAAAGGGGCGGCGGTCCTGAAACCGCCGCCCCCACAGCTTCACGCCGCGGCGTTGAACGGTTTGTCCTTGTCGGGGCGCAGATCGCCTGGCAGGCCGAGCACGCGCTCGGCGATGATGTTGCGCAAGATCTCGTCGGTGCCGCCGGCGATGCGCAGCCCCGCCGACCACAGGTAGGAGCCCTGCAGCTTTTCCAGTTCGGGGTCGGTGCCCTGGGTGACAAAGCCGTCGCCGCCGGCGAGATCGAGCGCGAAAGCGGCCATTTCCTGCATCGTCTTGGCGACAACGACCTTGGAAATGCTCTGTTCCGGCCCGGGCATCTGGCCCTTGGACAGGGCCGACAGCGCCCGCAACTGGGTCAGCTTGATGCCCTCGTCGTTGATGTACGACTGGGCAATGCGCTGGCGCACGTCACCGGCTTCGATGGCGGGGCCACCGTTGGGCGCCTCGACCCCCTTGGCGAGCTTCATCAGCGTCGCATAGCCTGGCGCGTGGCGCGGCTTGCCGCCAACGGCGAGGCGTTCGTGCATCAGCGTCGTCAGCGCGACCTTCCAGCCATCGCCTTCGGCGCCGAGCCGCCAGGCATCGGGAACGCGGACATTGTTGAAAAAGACTTCGTTGAAATCGGAACCGCCCGACATCTGCTTGATGCCGCGCACCTCCATGCCCGGCGCCTTCATGTCGACGATGAACATGGTCAGGCCCTTGTGCTTGGGCTTGGACGGGTCGGTGCGGCAGACGACGATGCCATAGTCCGAGGCATGGGCAAAGCTTGTCCACACCTTCTGGCCATCGATCACCCAGTCATCGCCATCCTTGACCGCCTTGGTGCGGATGCCGGCCAGGTCCGAGCCCGCGGCGGGTTCGGAAAACAGCTGGCACCAGACTTCATCACCGACCAGCGCTTTGGGCACGTAGCGCGCCGCGACTTCGGGACTGCCATGGGTGAAGACAGTGGGGATGCACATGCCCAGCCCGATCGAATAAAGCCCGGACGGTGCGTGGAAACGGCCTTCTTCCTGGCCATAGATGATCGATTGCATCGGCCCCAGGCCCTGGCCGCCGAACGCCTTGGGCCAGGTGATGCCGGTGTAGCCGGCGGCGAATTTCTTCGCCTGCCAGGCCTTGGAGCGCGCGATGAATTCATCGAGCTTCCACGGGGTGGCGGGCGGCTCGCGATAGTCGGCGGCGTTTTCTTCCAGCCAGGCGCGGGCGGTGGCGCGATATTGGCTTTCCGCGGGCGTGTCGTTGAAGTCCATGGGGTCAATCCCTTTGATGAGGGGCGCAGACTGCGCCAGAATTGGTGTGAAAGCGCTGCGGCGCGGTTACGCAGCCGCGCGGTTACGCAGTTCGAGCGCGCGGACCAGCCGGTCGGCCCACCAGCCGCGGCCGCCCAACGCCGCGCTGAGCGTGCGCGCCCGGCGGTAATAGAATTGGCAATCGCTTTCCCAGGTGAAGCCGATGCCGCCGTGAAGTTGCACCGCTTCCTCGCCGCAGAAACTGGCGGCATCGAGGCTGGCGACGCGCGCGGCCGCAGCGGCCTGGCGCAACTCGGGCCCATTGCTGCCGATCATCGCGATGCCGTGGAGGGCATGGGCGCGCGCCAGTTCGATCTTGATGAACATGTCGGCGCACTTGTGCTTGACGCCCTGGTAGCGGCCGATGGTCTGGCCAAAGGCAACGCGGGTCTTGGCATATTCGACCGTCATGGTCATCGCCGCCGTGGCGGTGCCGATTGCTTCATAGGCGAGGATGACCGCGGCACGATCGAGCCACAGCTGGTAATCGGCGGCGGTGCCAAGCGGTTCGGCGGCGACACCGTTCAGCGTCAGCCGGCCATGGCGGCGCACGAGATCGAGCGTTTCAAGCGTCTCCACCTGCGCCGCGGCGACATCGACCAGCCAAAGCGACGGGCCATCGGCGCCGGCGGCCGCCACGATGGCGAGATGCGCACCCGGCAGATCGGCAACCGGCGCCTTGACCCCGTGCAATTTGCCGCCTTCGGCCTTGACCGCCAGCGCGTGCGGGTTGGCCGCGCCGGGCTCGCTCCACGCCGCGATGGCGATGCAACTGCCATCGGCGATGCCGGGGAAATATTTCGCTTGCTGGGCTTCGTTGCCGGCAATCAGCAGCGCTTCGGTGGCGAGCAGCGACGACACCAGCGGCACACAGGCGAGCGAGCCACCGGCGGCATCGGCGAGCATGCAGGATTCTTCGGCTGTCATCCCCAGCCCGCCATGGGCTTCGGGTACGCGGGCCGCGGTCCAGCCCAGCGCGGCGATTTCGGCCCAGAGCGCGGCATCGAAGGCCGGCGCGTCCTTGGCCATCGCCCGCCGCGCCGCCGCCGTGCCGGCCTTGTCGGCAAACAGCTTTTTCGCCTGGTCGCCGAGCGTCTTGGCATCATCGGAAAAATCGAAATTCACGAAGCACACTCCCCAATCTTGTTGCGCGTTACTTTACGCGAACGTCAACCGGGTTCAACCTCGCATTTGCGCAGGGGTTACCAGGGCAGGACATTGCCCTGGTAATCGAGATAATGATGGCCGCCGCCGGTGTTGGCGGCGAGCACATCGGCAAGCCCGCGCACGCTGTCGGCGATTTCCACCGGCGCCTGCGGCCCGCCCATGTCGGTCTTCACCCAGCCGGGGTGGAGGTTGAGCAGGGTCAGGCCGCGAGGCTTCACATCTTCGACATAAAAGCCGCGCGCGATGATGTTGAGCCCGGCCTTGCTGGCGCGGTACAGCGCCGTGGTCCCCATGTCGTTGAGCGCCACCGATCCCAGGATCGAGCTCATCAAGGCGATGGTGCCGCCGGCGCGCGCCTTGGGCAGCAGGCGTTTTGCCAACCGAACGGGCGCGATGGCGTTGGTCATCATCAGTGCGCCCATTTCGGCGGCGCTGACCTGTTCGACCGATTGGTGCGCCGGGCCATAGGTGCCGGCATTGACGAAGATCAGGTCGAAATCCTGCCCGGTCAGTGCGACATCGAGCGCCGCACAACTGTCGACATCATCGATATCGATGGTGGCGAGCGTGACATGCCCGCCGCTTGCCGCCGCCAGCGCGGCGAGTTCGGGCGCATCACCGCGCGCTGTTGCCGTTACCTGCCAGCCGCGGGTTGCCAGTTCGCCGGCCAGGGCCAGTCCGATGCCGCGCGAGGCGCCGATGATGATCGCTGTCTTGCCGGTCATGGCGTGTTCCTTTTTTTCGTCACCCCTGCGCAGACGGGGGTCCATCACCTGCGCGTTGGGGCGATGGGCCCCCGCCTGCGCGGGGGTGACGGGTTGATTTGATAGCCTAAACCCGCAGCCGATGCGCCGCCAGATAGGCATAATGCGGGGCACAAGCCGCCGCCACCGCTTCGGCCTCGGCATCAAGCGTCACGATGCTGGCATCGGGTGGGCCGAACCCGGTCGATGCCTCTACCGCGTTATACCAATGCGCCGCCCACACGCCATCGGTGGCGCGGCGCCCGGCAGGCCAGTGCAGCATTGCCGGATCGAACGCGATATCCAGCGCCGCGCACAGCGCCGCCAGCGTGCCTGCCGGGTTCGCCACTATGTCGGCCGAATCGACCACCGCTGGCGCCCGGCCCAGCCGGTCGGCCTCGCGGTCGAAATAGTCGCGCTGCCGGGCAAACCCCAGATGTTCGGGCCGCACCTGCACGCGCTTGGCGGCATAGCTCGCCACCACCCGGCGCGGATCGCGGATCAGAAAGGCGTGGGTGTGGGTGTTCAGGTCGGCAATCCCCACCGGGCCTTCCATGTGATGCGCCATCTGCTTCTGGTACCAGATCGGGCGGTCTTCGGGCGGCGCGCCGCTCTGGGCGCGGGCAATGCTGGCCCAGTCGCAATCCATCGACGCCATCACCGCATCCTTCATCGGCTGGTCATCGCCGGTATGGCGCAGATAGGCACCATAGAAGGGTTCGTCACTGACCACCGTGTCGGCCCGCGCCCCGAAACTGCGCATCATCGCGGTCGACAGGTTGCGCGGGCCGCTCCACATCGCGATGCGGATGGTCACCGGTCTGCATCCTTCAATTGCGTGTAAAGCTCCATCAACCGGCTCGTCAGCGGCCCGGGCAGAACCGCCCCCAGCCGGCGCGCGTCGATCGCTGCCACCGGGGTCAACCCACCGAAGGTGCCGGTGACAAAGGCTTCGCTGGCGGCAAGCAGCGCGTCGGGCGGAAAATCTTCCTCTCGCACCGCAATGCCATTGCCACGCGCCAGCGCCAGCACATTGGCGCGGGTAATGCCGTTGAAACAGAATTCACCCGACGCGGTGCACAAGGCCTCGTTCCGCACCCAGAAAAAGTTGGTGGCATTGCAACTGGCGATATTGCCGTTCGGATCAAGCATCAGCGCTTCATCGGCACCGGCGGCAATCGCCTCGTTGAGCGCGAGGATCAGCGGCAGCCGGCTGTGCGAATTGATCCGCATGTCGAACATGGTCGGTGGCGTTGTCCGGATGCTGGCCGTGTGCAGCGTCAGGCCCTGGGCGCGCAGCGTCGGCGCCGGTTCCTTGTATTCGGCCAGAATGACGATCGTCGGCCGGCCGAGCGCGTTGCGCGGATCCTGATTGGCAGCCGATTTTTCACCACGCGTCACCATTAGCCGCAGATGTGCCCCATGGGTCATGCCATTGGCCTTACAGGTTGTCGCCAGCGCCGAGCGCAAGCCGGCGCGATCGGTCTTCATGTCGAGGCCGATCGCCGCCGCGCTGGCAAACAATCTGTCGAGATGTGCTTCGAGAAACAACAGCCGGCCGTTATGCAGCCGCAACCCCTCCCACACGCCGTCGCCGAGCACGAAACCGGCATCGAACACCGAAACAAGTGCCTGATCGCGGCTGACGAGCCCGCCATTCAGCCAGATGCGCAAATCGGCATTTCTCGGATCGGCGGCAAAATCTTGCGAACCTGCCACAGCGTCAGCGCTTGAACAGGCTGTCGGCGGCGGCGCGGAATTTTGCGGCGCCTTCGCGCTTGGCGCGCGAGCGGGCGATTTCGGCTTCCAGCCCGGCGATGCGGTCATCAAGCTCGGCGATCGACAATTTATCAAGGTCCTCGCGGGCCAGGTCGGCAAGGAGATCGGACTTGCGTCGTGGTAGGTCGGGTTCGTCGAACATCGAAGGGCCTCATCTGCTGTAAAAGCGTTGACCCGCGCGGCCCCCAAGTCAATATCCGCAGCCGAAGAGGACCCTGAATGCCCATTCCCGCCACCATGACCGCGATCGATCCCGCCAGCCCCGGTGGTCCCGAAGTGCTGGTGCCCGTCACCCGCCCGGTGTCGCAACCGGGCCCGGACGAGGTGCTGGTGCGGGTCGCGGCCGCCGGGGTCAACCGCCCCGATGTGCTGCAACGGCTGGGAATGTACCCGATGCCCCCGGGCGCGCCGACCATTCCCGGGCTGGAAATCGCCGGCACGGTGGTCGCGGTCGGCGCAGCGGTCGAACGCTGGCGGGTGGGGGATGCCGTATGCGCGCTCGTCGCCGGTGGGGGTTATGCCGAATATTGCACGGCGCCCGCCGGGCAATGCCTGCCGGTGCCGGCGGGGATGGCGATGGTCGATGCGGCCGGCCTGCCCGAAACCTGGTTCACCGTGTGGTCGAATGTCATGGATCGTGGCCATGCCCGTCCGGGCGAGACGCTGCTGGTGCATGGCGGCACCAGCGGTATCGGCGTCACCGCGGTCCAGCTTGGCACGGCGCTGGGCATGACAGTGATCGTCACCGCCGGCAATGCCGACAAATGCGCTGCGGCCCTGGCGCTGGGGGCGGCGCACGCCATCGATTACAATGCGCAGGATTTCGTCGCCGAAGTGGCGCGGATCACCGACAAGCGCGGCGTCGACCTGGTGCTCGACATGGTCGGCGGTGATTATCTGCCGCGCAATCTGCAATGCCTTGCCGACGATGGCCGCCATCTCAGCATCGCTTTTCAGCGCGGGCCGCGCGCCGATCTCGATCTGGTGGCGGTGATGCGCAAGCGTCTGGTGCTGACGGGATCGATGCTGCGGCCGCGGTCGATCGCTTTCAAGACAGCGATCGCCGAAACGCTGGAAGGCGCGATCTGGCCGGAATTCGATGCCGGGCGGCTGCTGCCGGTCACCGACCGGGTGTTCGCGCTCGCCGATGCGGCCGAGGCGCACCGGCGCATGGAGGCGGGCACGCACGTCGGCAAGATCATCTTGTCGGTCGGCTAGGTCGCGACCTGATCAATCGCCGCTCGGCACATGCTCGGTGCGCAGCGCCGGGTTGCGGCTGGCAAAAGTGAACAGCAGCAGCAGCGCGCCGGCTCCCAGGCTGTAGGGCAGCGTTGCCCCGAGTTGGTACAGCCCGATGCCGATCGCGGGGGCCAGCACGAAGCATGAGCCGTTGATCGAGGTTACCGCGCCTGCGACGCCGCCCTGTTCGGCCTGGCCGACGGCAAGGCTGGCGCCCGCGGTGAAGCCCGGCCGGGCAAAGCCATACCCCATCGATGCCAGCGCATAGGCGATGACCAGACCGTAGAAATCGGGCGCCAGCGCCACCCCGGCGGTGCCGATAGCGGCAATCAGCGTGCCGACCCGCATCAGGCTGGGCGGGGCCATGCGGAACAGCGGGATCAGCCCCCATTGCACCAGCAGCGTCGCGCCGGCTCCGGCCATGAAGACGATGGCGATTTCGTGCTGGGCCTGGATGGCGTTGCCGCCGACCTTGTCGATGATGAGAAAGCCGAGAGCCTGGCCGGTGGCGGCCTGGATCGAACCCGAGAAGAACCCGAAGATCATGAACGGCAGGATGCGCGGGTCGCGCCACGACAGGCGCGGCCCGCGGCCGATGGCAGCGGCCTTCAGGCTGCCGCCGGTGGCGCCGCCGCCCACGGTCGGCTCGCTTGCCGGGGCACCATGGGAACGGCCCGGCAGCGCCACGGCATCGGGGCCGGCACCGATGATGCCGGGGAAATGCGTCGGATCGTCATCGGGCAGCGTGCGTCGAACAGCGACCAGCACGATCAGCGCAATGGTGGCAAAGGCGAACAACGGCCCCGACAGGCCGACGGCACCGATGATGAACAACGGTGCCACCGCCGGGCCGATGATCGTGCCCAGCCCGAACGCCGATGACAGGGTCGACAGCGCGTTGGTGCGCTCGGCCTCGCTGGTCCGCGCCGCGACATAGGCTTGCGCGGCGGGGTTGGAGGCCGAACCGAAGATGCCGAACAGTGATCGCAAGCCGGCGAACAGCGCGAAGGTGGCCACCGGAACCAGCAGGCCCTTCAAGCCGGCATAGATGACGATACCGCAGCCAAGCATCGACACGCCGAAACCGATGACGCCGACTTCCATGAGCCGTCGCCGTCCGCGGATATCCGACTGGCGCGCCCAATAAGGTGCGCTGAACGTCCACAGCAGCGCCGAAAAGGAAAAGATGATGGCGACCAGCATGTCGGGGATATGGATGACCCGGGCGATCGCCGGCAGCACCGTCTGCAACGCGGTATTACCGGCAGCCACGGTCAACAGCACCGCGAACAATACGGCGAATTCGCGGCGGGGCATGGCGATCTGCATCGCCGCTGCATGGGGGAGGCGGGCGCACTTGCCAAGCCGGGAAAAGCCCGATCCGATGGACATTTGCAACGGCCCCAAGGCAATGGCGCACCGGAAACCGGCGCAAATAATTTCTATTCCAAGATAAAATGGTCGCACCACTGGACGCCGCAGTGCAACAATCGTAATTTGAGCCGAACGCAAAAAAGGTTTCAATGATGCAGGCGCGGCAGAAGATCCCGGCAGCGCTGGCCCTGGCGCTTGTCGTTGTTGCCTGTGGCGACAAGCAGCCGGGTGCCGGCGGGCCGGGCGGCCCCGGTGGCCCGGGCGCTGCGCCACCGGTGACCGTGGCCACCCCGTTGATCAAGCCGATCGTCGACTGGGACGATTATGTCGGGCGTTTCGAAGCCCGGCAAAGCGTCGAGGTGCGACCGCGCGTTTCGGGCTATGTCGCGCGCATCGCCTTTCGCGATGGCGAATTCGCCCGTGCGGGTGAGCTTTTGTACGTCATCGATTCGCGGCCCTTCGATGCAGCGCTGGCGCAGGCGCGCGCCGAAAGCGCCCGGGCGCGGGCCAGCGCCGATCTGGCGCGCAGCAATGCCGCCCGCAGCGCGACTCTGTTCCAGCAGAACGCCATCAGCCGCGAGGAATTCGACACCGCCAAGGCCACCGCTGCCCAGGCCGATGCGGCGCTCGCTGCGGCGCAGGCCCTGGTCGGGGCGCGCGCGCTCGATGTGTCGTTTACCCGGGTGACCGCGCCGATCGCCGGCCGGCTTTCGGACCGCCGCGTCGATGTCGGCGGCTATGTGACGGCGGGGACGACCGTGTTGACCAGCATTGTCTCGCTCGATCCGATCCATTTCGTCTTCACCGGTTCCGAAGCCGTTTATCTGAAGTACCAGCGCGCCAACCGCGCTGGTACCCGGCCGTCGTCGCGGGTGTCGCCCAACCCGGTCGAGATCCGCCTTGCCGATGAAACCGATTATCGCTGGCGTGGCCGGATGGACTTTGTCGACAATGCGCTCGATCTAGGCTCGGGCACCATTCGTGGCCGCGCCGTGGTGAAGAACCCCGATGGCTTCCTCACGCCCGGCATGTTCGGCCATATGCGCCTGCTCGGTTCGGGCAGCTACAATGGCATGCTGATCCCCGAAGATGCCGTTGTCACCGACCAGACCCGCAAGATCGCGCTGGTCATCGGCCCCGACAACATGGTCAGCCCGCGCGTGCTGCAACTGGGGCCGCTCGTCGACGGCCTGCGCGTCGTGCGCGCCGGGCTGACCCCCGATGACAGGGTGATCATCGAAGGCGTGCAGCGTGCCCGGCCGGGTACCAAGGTTGCCCCCAGGCCCGGCAAGATCGTGCCGCCGGCGCCAGGCGCCGGCCCGGTGCCGCCGCCGATCATCGAAGCGCCGGCGACATCGGCGACCGCTGCCACCCGCGTGGCGAAATAGACGATGCGGTTTTCGCGCTTCTTCATCGACAGGCCGATCTTTGCCGCGGTGATCTCGATTCTGATCGTGCTGGTCGGGATCGTCGCCTATCCCACGCTCCCGGTGGCGCAATATCCCGAGATCGCGCCGCCGACGATCAGCATCACCGCGTCCTACCCCGGCGCGTCGGCCGAAGTGCTCGCCGATACGGTGGCGGCGCCGCTCGAACAGGAAATCAACGGCGTCGAGGACATGATCTACATGACCTCGTCATCGACCGGCGATGGCCGGATGACGCTGAATGTCGTCTTCAAGCTCGGCACCGATCTCAACGATGCCCAGGTGCTGGTGCAGAACCGGGTCGCGTCGGCCACCCCGCGCCTGCCCGATACGGTGCGCGCGCTCGGCGTGACGACGCGCAAGAATTCGCCCGATATCCTGATGGTGGTGTTCCTCAAGTCAGGCGATGGCTCGCTGAGCACCGACTATGTTTCCAACTATGCGACGCTGCTGCTCAAGGATCGACTGGCGCGCCTCGATGGTGTCGGCGGCATCAATGTCTTTGGCGTGCGCGATTACGCCATGCGTGTCTGGATCGACCCGGAAAAGGCCGCGGCGCGCAATCTCAATGCCGATGAAATCGTCGCGGCGCTGCGCTCGCAGAACGTCCAGGTCGCGGCCGGCACCATCGGCGCGCCGCCTTTCGGCCGCGGTGGCTCGGGTTTCGAGCTCAATGTCCAGACCCAGGGCCGGCTGACCAGCCCCGAAGATTTCGGCGCCATCGTCATCAAGGCGGCGGGCGACAAGGTGGTGCGGATCAGCGACGTTGCCCGCGTCGAAGTCGGCGCGCAGGATTATGGCACCAACGCCTATGTCGATGGCAAGCAGGGTATCGGGCTGGCCATCACCCAGCGGCCGGGATCGAACGCGCTCGCCACCGCCGATGCGATCATCGCGACGATGGAAGGCGCCAAGGCCGATTTCCCCGCCGGGCTGGAATATACCATCCCCTACAACCCCACCGAATATGTTCGGGCCTCGATCGAAAGCGTCCAGGAAACGCTGGTCGAAGCCGTCATCCTTGTCGTCATCGTCGTGCTGATCTTCCTGCAAAGCTGGCGCGCCGCGATCATCCCGGTGCTTGCCATTCCTGTCTCGCTGATCGGCACCTTCGCGGTGATGGCGGGGTTCGGCTATTCGCTCAACAACCTGTCGCTGTTCGGTCTGGTGCTCGCCATCGGCATTGTCGTCGATGATGCGATCGTCGTTGTCGAAAATGTCGAACGCGAATTGAAACTGGGCTATGCACCGCGCGACGCCGCCTATCGCACCATGGACGAAGTCGGCGGCGCGCTGATCGCCATCGCGCTGACGCTGTGCGCGGTGTTCGTGCCGACCGCCTTCATTTCGGGCATTTCGGGGCAATTCTACAAACAGTTCGCGCTGACCATTTCGGCGGCGACGCTGATCTCGTGCATCGTTTCGCTCACCTTGTCGCCGGCGCTGGCGGCGCTGCTCCTGAAGCCGCACGACCCGCACCACGCGCCGACCGGCTGGCGGCGGGTGCCGATGGCCGCGGCCGATCGGTTCAACCAGGGCTTCGACTGGCTCGCCGATCGTTACGGTCGCATCACCGCGCGCGCGGTGCGGGCGATCATGCTGGTGCTCATCGTCTATGCCGGGCTGCTGGCACTCGCGGCCTGGCGCTTCGTCGCGACGCCGGCGGGGTTCATCCCGGCGCAGGATCAGGGCTATTTCATCACTGTCGTGCAGTTGCCGCCGGGGTCCTCGCTCGAACGCACCGATGCCATCGTGCAGACGGCGGTGAAGACCGCGCTCGCCACCAAGGGTATCCAGCTCGCGGTCGCCTTTGCCGGGCTTGACGGGTCGAGTTTTTCCAATGCCCCCAACGCCGGCACGCTGTTCATCCAGATGGACACTTTTGCCGACCGCAAGAAGAACGGCCAGGCGGCGGCAGACATCCTCAACGATCTGCGCCAGCGCATGGGCACGATTCCCGGCGCCAACATTCTTGTCATCCCGCCGCCGCCGGTGCGAGGGATCGGCACCGGCGGCGGCTTCAAGATGATGGTGCAGGACCGTTCGGGCCGCGGCTATCAGGCGCTGGAGGCGGCGACCTTCGGCATGATGATGGCGGGCAACCAGACCCCGGGGCTGACCAGCGTGTTTACCCTGTTCAACACCGGCACGCCGCGGGTCTTTGCCGATATCGATCGTGACAAGGCGCAGCTGCTCGGGGTCAACCCGGCCGATGTGTTTTCGACGCTGCAGGTCTATCTCGGGTCAAGCTATGTCAACGACATCAACCTTTTCGGCCGCACCTACCGGGTCACCGCCCAGGCCGATGCGCCGTTCCGCAACGATCCGACCGACATCACCAATCTGAAAGTTCGTTCCAGTTCGGGGATGATGGTGCCGTTGGGCTCGGTCGCGACGCTGAAGGACGCCAGCGGGCCATACCGTGTCGTGCGCCACAATCTGTTCCCGGCCGCCGAATTGCAGGGCGATCGCCTGCCCGGGTTCTCGTCGGGGCAGGCGCTGGGCAGCATGGAAGGGCTGGCGGCCAGGCTGCTCCCCGAAGGCTTCGATTATGAATGGACCGAGCTGGCCTATCAGGAGAAGACCCAGGGCAATACGGCGGCGGCGGTGTTCGTCCTTGCCGTGGTCTTTGTTTTCCTGCTGCTCGCGGCGCAATATGAATCGCTGGTGCTGCCGCTGGCGGTGATCATGATCGTGCCGATGTGCCTGCTGGCGGCCATCCTCGGCGTCAATCTGCGCGGCTTCGATAACAATATCCTGACGCAAATCGGGCTGGTGGTGCTCGTCGGGCTGGCAGCGAAAAACGCCATCCTGATCGTCGAATTCGCCAAACAGGCCGAAGAACGCGGCCTCGATCGCTTCGCGGCCGCCGAAGAAGCGGCGCGGACCCGGCTGCGGCCGATCCTGATGACCAGCTTCGCCTTCATCCTGGGCGTCGTGCCACTCGTCATCGCCTCGGGCCCGGGCGCCGAAATGCGCCAGGCGCTCGGCACCGCGGTGTTCTTCGGGATGATCGGCGTCACCATCTTCGGGCTGCTGTTCACCCCGGTATTCTATGTCATCGCGAGTTGGGCGGCCAAGAAAGTGGCGCGCGTGCGCAGCCGCAACCGCATCGCGCCCGTCGTGGAACCATCGGCATGACCCGCGCGCTGCTTCTTGGCCTGCCGCTGCTGCTCGCGGCCTGCGCTGTCTGCCCCGATTACCGCCCGGCGCCGCTGCCGGCCGCCACCGGCGGGCCGTTCGCCGGTGCCGAGCCCGCCATCGCCAGCACCGAGGCCGTGCCCGCGACCTGGTGGCGGCTGTATGACGATCCGCTGCTCGATGATCTCGTGGCCCAGGCCTTTGCTGCCAACACGGATGTGCGCATCGCCACCGCCAATCTGCGCCGCGCTCGCGCCGTGCTCAACGAAGCCCAAGGCGCGCGTTTGCCGACAACCAACATCACGGCAAGCGCTGTCGAAGCCCGGCAGACGGTCGCCACACCCAATGGCCCGGTGCCGTTCAGCAGCGAATTCTACCGCGCCGGGCTTGATGCCAGCTATGAAATCGATCTGTACGGCCGGGTTGGCCGCAACATCGAAGCAGCGCGTGCCGATGCCGCTGCCGAAGCGGCGGCACGCGATGCCGTGCTGATCAGCGTCGCTGCCGAAACCACCCGCGCCTATGCCGATGCCTGTTCGGCGGCGCGGCAGCTCGCGGTGGCCAGCCGCAGCTTGCAACTCCAGACCGACAGCTTCGCCCTTACGGAAAAGCGCGTTGCCGCCGGGCGCGATTCGCCGCTCGATGCCGCGCGCGCCCGTGCCCAGGTCGAAACCACCCGTGCGGCGCTGCCGGGCTTCGAAGCCGAACGCCGCAGCGCGCTGTTTCGCCTCGCCGTGCTGACCGGCAAGCCGCCAACCGAATTCGACCCGCGTGCCGCCGTTTGCGCCGCGCCGCCGCAATTGAACGTGCCGATCCCCACCGGCGATGGCACCGCGCTGCTCAAGCGCCGCCCCGATGTGCGCCGCGCCGACCGGCAATTGGCCGCCGCCACCGCGCGCATCGGCGTCGCGACCGCCGATCTCTATCCGCGCATCAGCCTGGGCGGCGCGATCTCGGGGCAGGGCACGACTCCGGGCGCGGTGATCAGCAACAATGGTTTCGGCTTCAGCATCGGGCCGGTGCTGAGCTGGAGCTTCCCCAACATCATCGCGGCGCGCGCGCGCATCAGGCAGGCAAAGGCCGGTGGCGAAGCGGCGCTGGCCGGCTTTGACGGCACCGTGCTCGCCGCCCTGCGCGAGACCGAAACCAGCCTGTCGGACTATGCTGCCGGGCGGGCCCGCAACGCCGCCCTGCGCGCCGCGCGCGACCAGAGCGTCGAGGCAGCGCGCATCGTCCGCCTGCGCTATGCCGCCGGCGCCGAGGCGTTCCTCGGCGTGCTCGATGCCGAACGCACCGCCGCCAGCGCCGATGCGCAGCTCGCTGCCAGCGACGCGGCGCTGACCAGCCAGCAGATCGCGGTGTTCAAGGCGCTCGGCGGCGGTTGGGAAGCAGCCCCCGCCCGCTGACCTCAGGGCCTGGTGCCATCGAGCAGCGCCGCATCGAACATCACCGGCTCGCCGAGCCCGAGCGCTGCCAGCCGCGCTTTCTGGGTGCGGGCATCGCCGACGATGATCAGGTGCATCCTTGCCGGATCGAGATAGCGCGCCGCCAGCGCCTCGACCTGGGAGACGGTGAGCGCCTGGAGGGCGCGGGCATCGGCCGCGATGAAATCGGCCGCGCGGCCAAAATCACCGATGTCGGCGAGGAGGGCGAGCTTGGCGTCGCTGGTTTCGAAGGCGCGGGCGCGGGCGCGGGTGAGGCTGGCCCTGGTGAGGGCGAGGTCTTGCGCCGTGAAGGTCCTGCCGAAATCCGAGGTGATGCTCCGGGCGAGATCGACAGCTTCGAGCGTCACGTTGCTGCGCACCGGGCTGGCGAGGCCGAAGCTGCCGGTCTGGCGGCCGCCGTCGAACCGGCTGCGCACGCCATAGGTATAGCCCTTGGTCTCGCGCAGCTGCTGCGTCAGCCGTGACGCGAAACCGCCGCCACCAAGCAGGAAGTTGGTGGCGGTGGCAGCGTAGTAATCGGGGTCGGCCTTGCGCGGGCCGGGGCCGGTGAAGGCGATGACCGACTGTTTTGCATCGGGGATATCGTAGAAGCTGAGGGTCGGTTTGGCCGGTGGCGCGATACGCGCGACGACCGGGATCGTCGGTGCCGGGGTCGTCCAGCGGGCAGCAAGGCCGGCGAGCGCTGATGACGTTATGGCCGCGTCGGCGCCGATGATGCGCAGGCGCGCCGTGGCGGGCGACAGGTTGCTGGCGTGGAAGGCGCGCAGATCAGCCATGGTCAGCGCCTTGACCGATGTCTCGGTGCCGAGCGGGTCGGCGGCGAGGACCGTGCCGGGGTGGTTGAGGCGACTGGCGATGCGCGCCGCGATCCGTTGTGGTTTGGCGCGCGCTTCTTGGATTTCGCCGATCGTGGCGGCCTTGGCGAGGAGCAGTTCCTGGTCGTCCCAGCGCGGGGTGACGAGACTCTCCTCGACCAGCGCCAGCGTCGGCGCGAGATTCCGGGTCAGCGTGCTGCCCTTGAGCACGATGCGTTCCTCGCCAGCGTCGACGCTGATATCGGCGCCGAGGTTCTTCAGTGCCTTGTCGAAATCGGCCGGAGTCAGGCGGGCGGTGCCGCGCGTCAGCATCCGGGCGAGCAGGCTGGCAGCGCCGGGTCGCGCCGGATCGTCGAGCAGCTGGCCGCCATCGAGCGCCAGCTCGAAGCGGGTGACCGGAAGTTCCGATGCGGCGATGCCGCTGATCGCCAGGCCATTGGCCAGGCGAGCCGACCAGATCGGCGGAGCAGTGACGACCGGCGACGCCCCGAATGCCGGTTCGGCCTTGCGGTCGATCTTCGATGGTGTCGGCGTGTAGCGGGCGATTTCGGCGCCCGGGTCGACGGGGGCTTCGGCATTGGCGACGACGGCTTCCTCGACGACCGCGGCGGGGGACGAATTGGCCAGCGCCAGCCCCTTGCCGCCGACGGGAACGGTGCTGACGGCGACGCGGGGGCGGTCCTTCAGATAGGTTCGATAGACGCGCATCACGTCGTCGGCGGAGACGGCGCGCAACCGGGCGAGGAGGACATCGACAAAGTCGCTGCGCCCGGTCGAGGCTTCCCATCGGGCGATCAGTTGGGCCTTGCCGTTGACGTCGTCGAGTTCATTATAAAGCGATTTTTCGACGCCGATCTTTGCGCGCGCCAGCGCTTGCGGGTCGATGCCATTGGCTTCGAAGCGGGCAAGGCCCTTGGCAATCGCCGCGTCGACCCGGTCGAGCGCCACGCCTTCGAAGGCGCGGACGCCGATGACCATGCCGCCGGCGAGCTCGCTGTCCTCCACCCTGGCGCTGACCTCGCCGGTCAGTTTTTCTTCGTCGACGAGGGTGCGGGTCAGCGGCGTGTCCTTGCCGTCGGTCAGGAGCGCGGTGAGGACGAACAGCGCGGCGGTATCGGGGTCGGCGGTGGCGGCGGCTGGAAAGGCCAGCGTCAGGTCGGGCAATTGTGCGAACTTGTCTTCGTAAACCAGCCGCTTGCTCGCGGTCAGCGGTGCTGGGCGCGGTGCCGCCCGGGGGGTGCGCTGCGCCTTGCCGGGAATTTCGGCGAAGTACCGGTCGATCATGGCGCGGGCCTGCGCCGGGTCGAAATCGCCGGCGATGGTCAGCGTGGCGTTTTCGGGGCGGTACCAGGCGGCGTAGAAATCGCGGACATCCTTCAGCGTCGCTGCATCGAGATCGGCGAGCGAGCCGATCACCGGCCAGTTGTAGGGGTGGTCGGCCGGAAAGAGGTTTTCGACAAGGATTTCCTCGACATGGCCATAGGGGCGGTTGTCGACAGCCTCGCGCTTTTCGTTCTTGACGACCTGTTTTTCCTTGGCCAGCACCGCGTCGGTGACGGTGTTGATGAACCAGCCCAATTTGTCTGCTTCGGCCCAGATCATTTTTTCGAGCGCGTCCTTGGGCACTGCCTGGGCATAGATGGTGATGTCGTTGCTGGTGTTGCCATTGGCGCCCGAGCCGCCGACGCGCGTGCTGAGCCGGTCGAGCCCGCCCTTGCCGAGGTTTTCCGAATCGAGGAAAAACAGATGCTCGAACATGTGTGCAAAGCCGGTGCGCCCCGGGGTTTCGCGCGCCGAGCCGACATGCGCCGCGAGCACGACCGCGACCACCGGATCGGACGTGTCGCGGTGGAAGATCACCTTCAGCCCGTTCGGCAGTTGATATTCGGTTACCGGCAGCAACGGCACCGGCTCGGCGGCGCGCGTCGGCGCGGCAAGGCCGGAGGTAAGGAGCAGGGCTGCAGCAAGCGAGCGGAACAGGGTCATGAGAGATCCTTCAACGGGGCGGCGCGACAGTGAGCCAGACGGCGCTTTTTGCCTTCATGCCCGACCTAGGCATTCCTCGAAAAGAACACGACCGATTCAAAGCCATAGAATGCCCAGGTCGCCTGCATGAAGGCGACCTTCTTTTTCGTCACCGCTGAAATCGGCTCGAGCAGCAGGCCGACAAGCCAGGGCAGTGGCGGTTTGTAGGCGCGCGACTTGAAGGTCGCCACGGCGCCTTCACTTTCGACCGTTCCGACCACGGCGTCGAAGCTGGGCATGTGCTGGTGCGTCGGGTCATCGTGGAAGTTGAGACAGCCCTTGCGGCTGGGAAAGTGCAGCGATGGCTCCGATGGCCATGACATGTAAAGCTTGCCGTTCTTGCGCAGCGCCCGGCTCATGGCTTTCAGAACGCCGTCCGGATCGTCGCAATGTTCGATGTTGTGCGACGAAATCACGGCATCGAAACGGCAGCCGAGCGCCGCGATGGCATCTGCAAATTTTTCGGGGGGCGTCAGGATATATTCATCGGCAAAACGGGTCGGATCAACCGTCTGGTTATAGTCGCCGACATCAAGCCCGACATAATGGAGATCCGGGCGCTGCATCTTGACAAGATAGGGTGAATTGCTGCCGCACCCGACATCGAGAACATGGGCACCCTTGGGAAGCGTGTCGAGAAAAGCCTCGCGGCCATGGGGTCGCAGCAGCTTCTTGATCCCGTGCTTCAGCGACATTCAGCCCTCGACTTCCCTTGCCTTCAACCCTAACGGCGTCGGGTGCGGAATCCTAGTTGGCTCCCGAAAGAAAACGGCGTCGGCGACGAACCGCCGACATTGCCGCCCCGCGAACGCAACACGGGCCTGGAATGACAGCAGCGAGCACAAAAGCGTGAAAGCCCGCCTCTGCCGGTCGCATCCGGTTCACGCGGTCCGGAAAGCGTTGGAAATCGGGTAACGACGGTCACGCCCGAAGTTGCGATGGCCGATCTTCACCCCCGGCGGGGCCTGGCGGCGCTTGTATTCGGCGATGTAGAGCAGGCGTTCGATGCGCGCGACGATGGCCGGGTCGATGCCTTCGGCGATCAGCTCGGCGGCAGCGCGCTCGTTTTCGACAAGGCCGATCAGGATGCGATCGAGCAGGTCATACGGCGGCAGGCTGTCGGCGTCCTTCTGGTTGTCGCGCAGTTCGGCGGTCGGCGGCTTGTCGATCACTCGCTGCGGCATGACCGGGCCTTTCGGGCCGATCGACAGGCGCGGATGATGGTGGTTGCGCCATTCGCACAGCTTGAACACGGTGGTCTTGTAGACGTCCTTGAGCACCGAATAGCCGCCGGCCATGTCGCCATAGATGGTGGCATAGCCGACGCTCATCTCGCTCTTGTTGCCGGTGGTCAGCAGCATCGGGCCGAACTTGTTGCTGATCGCCATCAGCGACAGGCCGCGGATGCGCGACTGGATATTTTCCTCGGTCGTATCGGGCGTGCGGCCCGTGAACAGCGGTGCCAGCATGGTGCCAAAGGCGTCCATGGCGGGGCCGATGCCGACGGTATCGAGCCGGCAACCAAGCAGCCGCGCGCATTCGGCCGCATCCTCCAGGCTGTCCTGGCTGGTATAGGGCGATGGCATCATCACGCACCACACCCGGTTGGCGCCCAGCGCATCGACCGCGACCGCCGCCGACAGCGCCGAATCGATGCCGCCCGACAGGCCGAGGACGACGCCGGGAAAGCCATTGCGGTTCACATAGTCGCGCAGCGCGACGAGCATGGCGTGGTAGATATCGGCCGGGTCGTCATCGCGCGGCGCGATGGCGCCGGGCGCACAGGCCCAGTGGTCGCCGGTGCGGGTCCAGTGCGTCATCTGCACGACTTCGTCCCAGTCGGGCAGCTGCAGCGCCAGCTTGCGATCGGCATTGAGGACAAAGCTCGCGCCATCGAAGACCAGTTCATCCTGGCCGCCGACGCGGTTGAGATAGATCATCGGCAACCCGGTTTCGGTGACGCGGGCGACAGCCAGGCTCAACCGCCGGTCGTCCTTGCCGGTTTCGAACGGCGAGCCGTTGGGAACGACAAGGATGTCGGCACCGGTTTCGGCAAGACATTCGGTGACATCGGGGGTCCAGATATCCTCGCAGATCGGCACCCCGAGCCGGGCGCCGCGAAACGCCAGCGGGCCGGGCAGCGGGCCGGGCGAAAACACCCGCTTTTCATCGAACGTGCCATAATTGGGCAGGTCGTGCTTGCGCGTGATCCCGGCGATGCGGCCGCCATCGAGCAGGAACATGGCATTGTGCAGCCGGCCATTTTCTGCCAGCGGCGCGCCGACGAGCAATGCCGGGCCGCCATCGGCGGTGGCGGCGGCCAGCCGTTGGACGCGTGCCATGCCGGCGGCAACAAGCGCGGGCTTGAGCACCAGGTCTTCGGGTGGATAGCCGATCACCGACAGTTCGGGGGTGACCAGCAGATCGGCCCCCGGCACGGCGGCGCGCGCCGCCAGAATCGCATCGGCATTGGCATCGAGGCCGCCGACAACGGCATTCAACTGGGCAAGGGCGATACTGAGCGTGGTGGTCATACCGTTGGTTTACGCAGGCCATGGCAGCGGGGCAACCGTGCGCGGCGCTTGCGCACAGGCGGGCTTTGCGGCTGCCGATGCGTGCTTGTGCTCCTGGTGGTCGGACCGTTGTAGCGGCTGGCGCGCGGGTGACGGGTCAAGGAACCGCGACTGTCACGCGCAGGAAAGTAGCGAGCGCTGATCTCTTGTCCGGCCAAATGCCAGCCTGGTCACGATCAGGGGCGCGATGCCGCCTTTTCGCGCGCCACCTGGTCCGCCACCGATCTGAGGAGCGCCGGGGCATCGAAGACCATGCCGTCCTTGATCGTCCAGCGCACGCCGCCGACGGTTTCTGATTTGTTGGTGGCAGGATTGAGCCTCGCAAAACCGGTGCCATAGAGCGTCTTGAAATTGGCCAGCGGGTTTTCCGGCACGATGACGAGATCGGCGATCATGCCGGCGCGGACGAGGCCGAATTGCGGTTCCTGGCCCTCGGGGTCATTGAGCGTGCGCGCGCCGTTGATTGTCGCCGACTGGATGACTTCGAGCGGTGAAAAGCCGGCTTCCTGGAGCATTTCGAGCTCGAGGACATAGCCGAAGCCCCAGAGCTGGTAGATGAAGCCGGGGTCACTGCCGGTCGTGACGCGACCGCCCATATTCTTGTAATCATTGATCAACCGCATGTAGCGACCATAGAAATTGCGCCAGCTGACCTCGCGCGCCGTCGTCCAGTCGTAAAAATAGCTGCCATGGTTGTCGCGGTTCGATTCATAAAAGCGCGTCATCGACGGCAGCGCGTATTGGGCGTGCCAATCGGCGTTTTTTGCCCGCATCAGGTCGCGGCTGGCGCTGTAGATGTTGAAGGTCGGATCGAAGGTGACGCCGGCCGCCTTTTGGGCCTTGAGATAATCGACCCATTCCGGCCCGCCGGGTTCGTGAATCTGGTTCCAGATGTCGGCGATGCCGCCGAAACGCAGTTGTTCGTCGTTGTAATTATACTCTGCCGGCGTGTCCTGGGTGCGGCGGTCCTTCAGCAGCGCTTCGAAATGGCCATAGAAATGCGTGACGGTGCCGAGCCCGGCCGCAGCGGCATCGCGGGCGTTGAATTCGGCGACATTGGGTTGCGACAGATGCGCGACGGTGCCGAGGCCGAGCTTTTTCGCCTCGTCGATGGCGGCGCGGTCGATTTCGGGCGTTTCGTCGTCCTTGTTGAAGAACTTGATGCCGTCGATGCCGGCCTTTGCGGCCCAGCGCACCCATTCGCGGGCCTTTTCGGGCGTCTGCACGCGCCCGCCGGTCCAGCCCGAGCCGAGCGTCTGATAGACGAAAAGCCGCGGCGCCGTGATCTCGCCGGCGGCGCTGCGGCGCTTGTCATCGAGGGCATGGGCGGTGTCACCACCGAAGAACGACACGCCGCGTACCGTGGTGACGCCATGTGCCAGCCATAGGCGATAGGCATAGCTCGGGTCGTTGGCCTTGTCCGCAGCGCCATTATGGCCGTGCATGTCGACAAAGCCGGGCATGACGTACATGCCGGTGGCGTCGATTTCGCGAGCCGCCCCCTGCGGTTCACGGTTCGCGCGCAGCGGCAGGCCCGGCGTGCCGGCGGAGCGGATTTCCGCGATGCGGCCGCCCTTGACGATGATGTCGGCGGGGCCATAGGGCGGGCCGCCATTGCCGGCGATGATGGTGGCGCCGCGGATGACGAGCAGGGGATAGGGGCCATCGGCCTCTCCCGCCGCCCGCGCCGGGGTCGGCAACATGCCCGCGGCCAGCACAGGCGACCCCAGGAGTGCCAGCGCCAGCCCGGTCAGGATTCGCTGCCAATATTGCATCGTGACACCCCTTTGGACGCCACCATAACGAACCCGGTCGGGCTTTCAAACCGGCCCGGCTGCGGCTACCGTCCGGTCATGGGGACCACATCATTGCTCTGGATCGGTATCGGCTATCTGCTCGGCAGCATACCGTTCGGGCTGTTGCTGACGCGCGCCATCGGCATCGATATCCGCAGCGTCGGATCGGGTAATATCGGCACCACCAATGTGCTGCGCACCGGCAACAAGGGGCTGGCGGCGGCGACTCTGCTGCTCGATGCCGGCAAGGGTGCGGCGGCGGTGCTGCTCGCGCGCCATTATGGCGGGCTGGAGGCGGGGATGCTGGCGGGTGTGGCGGCGTTCATCGGCCATTGCTACCCGGTCTGGCTCAAATTTCGGGGCGGAAAAGGCGTGGCAACCTTGCTCGGTGTCGCGCTGGCGGCGGTGCCGCTGGCGGGCGTGGCGGCGCTGGTCACCTGGCTGGCCGGCGCGCTGATCACCCGGCATTCCTCGGTCGGCGGCATGGCGGCGGCGGTGGCGGCACCGGTCGCGGCCGTGGCGCTGGGGTCGCCACACAGTGCCATCGCGCTTGCCGGGCTTGCCGTCATCCTGATCTGGAAGCACCGGGACAATATCGCCCGGCTGCGCGCCGGCACCGAAAGCCGGATCGGCGCCAAGTGACGCTGCCCGCCGATGCGGTGGCGCGGCTGCGGCTGATTCGCACCGATTCGATCGGGCCGATCACCTATCGGCAATTGCTGGCGCGTTTCGGCACGGCCGAGGCGGCGCTGGCAGCGTTGCCCGATCTGGCGCGGCGTGGCGGGCGTGGGCTGGCAATCACCCCGCTGGCCGAAGCCGAGGCCGAACTGGCGGCGCTCGATGCCATCGGGGCAACGATGATCTTTATCGGCACGTCGGCCTATCCGGCGTTGCTGGCGGCGCTCGATACCGCGCCGCCGGTGCTCGCCGCGCGCGGCGATCTGGGCCTGCTCGACCGGCCGGCGGTCGCGATCGTCGGGGCGCGCAATGCCAGCGCCGCCGGCGTGCGCTTTGCCCGGACGCTGGCGGCCGATCTGGCGGCGGAAGACCTTGTTGTCGTCTCGGGGCTGGCGCGCGGCATCGATGCAGCGGCGCACCAGGGGGCGATGGCCGGCGGCACAATCGCGGTGGTGGCGGGCGGGGTCGATGTCGTCTACCCGCCCGAAAATGCCGCGCTGACCGCCGAAATCGCTGAAAAAGGCCTGATCCTGGCCGAACAAAAGCCCGGTGTGGAGCCGCAGGCGCGGCATTTTCCGCGCCGCAATCGAGTCATCGCCGGGCTGGCGGCGGGGACCCTGGTGGTCGAAGGCGCGCCGAAATCGGGGTCACTGATCACCGCCCGCATCGCGGCGGAGGCGGGGCGCGAGGTCATGGCAATTCCCGGGTCGCCGCTCGATCCGCGCGCCCAGGGCTGCAACCTGCTGATCCGTGAAGGCGCGACGCTGGTGCAATCGGCGGCGGACGTGGTCGAGGCGCTGTCGGCCTTCGGGCACAGCAGCAACGGGGGGTCGCCGCTCGGCATGCGTTTCAAGGCAGCCGAATCGGCGACCTGGTATGATGAACCCGCACAGGATGCCGGTGATAACGAGCGCGCGTCGGTGGCAGCGCTGCTGTCCCCCACCCCCGTCGCCATCGATGAACTGGTGCGCCTGTCGGGCCTGCCGGCGCCGGTGGTGGCGACGGTGCTGCTCGACCTGGAACTGGCGGGCGCGCTGGTACGTCACGCCGGTGGACGTGTGGCGGCGGGTTGACACTGCCCCTTGCGCCATGCCCCCAATAGAGCGTAGGGGCCGCGCCGCTGCCATCTTGCTGTTTTCGAGTCAGGACCCAAATGGACCTCGTGATCGTGGAATCGCCTGCCAAGGCAAAGACGATCAACAAATATCTGGGGTCGAACTATGAAGTTCTGGCCAGTTTCGGCCATATCCGTGACTTGCCGCCCAAGGATGGTTCGGTCGATCCCGACCATGACTTCGCGATGTTGTGGGAAGTTTCGGCTGATCGCGCCAAGCAATTGAAGGCCATTTCGGACGCCGCCAAGCGCGCCGACAGCGTGATTCTCGCCACCGATCCCGATCGCGAGGGGGAGGCGATCTCGTGGCACCTGTACGAATGGCTCAAGGCCAAAAAGGCGCTGCCCAAGGGCGGTGTGCAGCGCGTCACCTTCAACGAGATTACCAAGACGACGATTCTGGCGGCGATGAAGCGGCCGCGCGAGATCGACCAGGATCTGGTCGATGCCTATCTGGCGCGCCGCGCACTCGATTATCTTGTCGGTTTCACGCTGTCGCCGGTGCTGTGGCGCAAGCTGCCGGGCGCCAAGAGCGCCGGCCGCGTGCAATCGGTGGCGCTGCGGCTGGTGGTCGAGCGCGAGCGCGAGATCGAAGCGCATATCGCCCGCGAATACTGGACGGTAGAGGCGGGCATGGCGTCGTCTGCCGGCCAGGCCTTTCCGGCGCGGCTCAGCTTCTGGCGCGGCAAGAAGCTCGATCGTTTCGACATCACCAACGCCAAGGAGGCCGAAGCGGCCCGCCGCGCTGCCGAGATGGGGGTGTTCAGCGTCCATGCCGTCGAAACCAAGCCGGCGACGCGCAATCCGTATCCGCCGTTCACGACCTCGACGATCCAGCAGGAAGCGGCGCGCAAGCTGGGCTTTACCGCCAGCCACACGATGCGCATCGCCCAGGGCCTGTATGAGGACGGCCGCATCACCTATATGCGGACCGACGGCGTGCAGATCGGCAGCGAAGCGATTGCTGCGGTGCGCGATGTCATCGGCCAGGATTTCGGCCGTGGCCCCGATGTGCTGCCCGAAAAGCCGCGCCATTACGCCACCAAGGCCAAGAACGCCCAGGAAGCGCATGAAGCGATCCGCCCGACCGACCTGATGGCCCGGCCGGCGCGCACGCCGATGAACGATGCCGACAAGCTGTACGCCTTGGTCTGGAAGCGTACCGTTGCCAGCCAGATGGCGAGCGCGCGGATGGAGCGGACCAGCATCGATCTGCTCGACGCGACGCTGCAAACGGGCCTGCGCGCCACCGGCCAGGTCATCCTGTCGCCGGGGTTTCTGGCGGTCTATACCGAAACCAGCGAGGACATTGCGTCGGACAGCGACGATGATGAAGGCCGCCGCCTGCCGCGCCTGAAACAGGGCGAAAATTGCCCGGTGAAATCGGTCGAGGCCAAGCAGCATTTCACCGAAGCGCCGCCGCGTTTTTCCGAAGCCTCGCTGGTCAAGCGGCTGGAAGAGCTCGGCATCGGCCGGCCATCGACCTATGCCGCGATTTTGCAGACGCTGCGCGACCGTGCCTATGTGCGGGTGGAAAAGAACCGTTTCTGGGCCGAGGAAAAGGGCCGGCTGGTGACGGCGTTTCTGGAACGCTTTTTCGAGAAATATGTCGGCTATGATTTCACCGCCGATCTCGAAACCCGGCTCGATACCGTTTCGGCGGGGGACCTGGAATATCTGAAGGTCCTGCGCGATTTCTGGGACGATTTTTCGCCGAAGACCAAGGAAATTCTGGAGCTGAAACCGTCGGATGTCACGGTTGCGCTCGATGAATATCTGGCGCCGACGCTGTTCCCGCCGCGCGCCGATGGTGGCGACCCGCGGCTATGCCCGACCTGCGGCAATGGCCGATTGAGCCTGAAAACCGGCAAGTTCGGGGCGTTCGTCGCCTGCTCCAACTATCCCGAATGCCGCTACACGCGGCAGTTCGCCGGGGACAATGCCGGGCAGGAATCGACAGGTCCGATGCTGCTCGGCACCGATCCGGTATCGGGCGAGCCGGTGTCGCTGCGTTCAGGGCGTTTCGGCGCCTATGTACAATTGGGGGAAGGCGAAAAACCGCCGCGCGCGTCGATTCCCAAGGATGCGCCGGTCACCGGGCCCGATGATCTGGCGCTGGCGCTGCGGTTGCTTGCCCTGCCGCGCACCATCGGCCCTCACCCGGAAAGCGGTGAACCGATCACCGCCAGCATCGGTCGCTACGGCCCCTATCTGGCGCACAGTGGCAAATATGCCCGGCTGACCTCGACCGCCGAAGTCTTCGAAACCGGCATGAACGCTGCGGTGGTCAAGCTCGCCGAAGCCGCCGCCGCCGGGCCGCGCGCTCGCGGCACCATGGCGCCGCTGCGCATCATCGGCCCGCACCCGGTCAGCGGCGCCGAAATGAAGCTGATGGCCGGCCGCTTCGGCCAGTACATCACCGATGGCAGCACCAACGCGACGGTGCCAAAGACCGAAGACGGGATGACCATCGCGCTGGAAGATGCGGCGGCGTTGATCGACGTGCGCGCCGCGATGCCGCCCAAGCCGGGCAAGAAGCCGGTGAAGAAGGCGGCGGCGAAAAAGCCTGTTGCCAAGAAGCCTGCCGCAAAAAAGCCGGCGCCCAAGAAAAAGGCGCCGGTGAAAACGGCCTGATCGTCAGCCTTGCGAGCGGTCGGGCAGCCGCACGAGGATCAGCGCCACCACCACCAACGCCGCGCCGGCGATTTCCGGCACGCCGGGCACTTCGCCGAAGCGCAACGCGCCGATGATCGCGGCGACCGCAGGTTGCACCAGCAGGGCCAGCCCGATGACGAGGGGGCGCAAATGGCCGACGGCGAAGACCACCAGCCCCTGGCCGAGGACCTGGCTGCCGAGTGCGAGTGCCACCAGCGGCGTCCAGTCGTGCGGCCAGAAGGCGCCATCGACGAGCAGCGCGGCGGGCAGCAGCGAGACGGCGCCGAAGCCGGTCGACAGCGCCAGCAGCGGGAACACCGGCACGCGGCCGCGCAGGCCGTCGATAACGATCAGATAGCCGGTGTAGAACAGCGCTGCCCCCAGGCAGAGCAGATCCCCGGCGAGATGGCGCGGCGACAGTTCGGCGCTTTGCCCGACGAGCAGCAGCGTGCCGCCAAGCGCAAAGCCGATGGCGAGCAGCGCCTTGCGGCCAGGCTTTTGCCCCAGCACGACAAAGCCCCACAGCGGCAGCAGGAAGCTGGCGGCGTTCGACAGCAGCGACGCATTGGCCAGCGTGGTGCGCACGATGCCATAGTGCCAGAGCGCGACATCGGCGGCGAAGCACACGCCGGCCAGCGCCGCCAGCGCCAGCAGGCGCGGGTTGATGGTGCCGGCGGCCAGCGGCGCGCCGGTGAAGCGCGCCAGCAGCGCCAATGGCAGCACCGCCAGCCCGAGCCGCCAGAACGCCGACGCCACCGGTGCGACATCGGCCAGCCGCACCAGCCACGGCCCGAAGGCGAGCATGACGCTGCCGAGCACGATCGCCGGAAAGGCGAGGCGGTGAGGGGTGGAGGCCATGGCGCGCGGGGATAGACTCGATTTGGTGGGAAGGGAAATTGGCGGGGCACAAGCGGTCGTCGGGCGCAGTTACGCCCCCCTCTCCCGCTTGCGGGAGAGGCGACTCGGCGGCTTCGCCGAGCGGGTGAGGGTGTTCTTATGTGTCGGCGCTGGGGTACACCCTCACCCGGGGCACCGCGACGAATGTCGCCTCCGCGACGGGCGCGCCTCTCGCCTCTCCCGCAGGCGGGAGAGGGGGGTCAGTCTTGCCGCAGCGCGGCTGCCGCCGCGAAGGGCGCGATGGCCAGCGAAACGAGGCTGGCCGCAGCAAGCAGTTTCAGCGCGCCGGCGGCTTCTGCCCCCACTCCGAAGATCAGGATCGGCAGCGCCAGCGGCAGGATGATCAGCCCGGCCAGCGCGCCGCCGCCGCGCAAACCCGCCGTCAGCGCCGCCGCCACCACGGCGAGGGCGGCAAGCGCCGGCGTGCCCAGCGCCAGCCCGGCCGCCAGCCGCCAGAAGGCGGCGCCCTCCAGCCCGAGCAGCACCGCCGCGATCGGCAGCGCCGCGAGCAACGGCACGGCAAAGCCCAGCCAGTGCGCCAGGATGCGGGCCGCCGTCACCAGTTCCATGGCGATGCCGCGCGCCGCGAGCTGGTCGATCGTGCCGTCCTCCAGATCGGGGGCGAGCAGGGTTTCGACGGGCAACAGCGCCGCCAGCAGCGCCGCTACCCAGACGATGCCGGGCGCGATGCGCGCCAGCAGCCGCGCATCGGGGCCGACGGCAAAGGGGAAGATCGCCGCCACCAGCACGAAGAACATCACCGGCATCCACAGCGCCGGGGAACGTGCGATCAGCACCAGATCGCGGCGGACGAGAAAGAAGAACATCAGCCGAGCACCAACCGTTGCGGCGCCGCCAGCCCGATATCGCCATGCACCGCCGCCACGACCATGCCGCCCGCCGCCCGGTGCGCCGCCATCGCCGCCGCCAGCAGCGCCGCCGACGCGGTATCGAGCCCGGCGGTGGGTTCATCGAGCAACCAGAGGTCCGCGCCGCTCGCCAGTACGCGTGCCAGCCCGGCGCGGCGACGCTGCCCCGATGACAGATGCCGGCACGGCACCTCGGCAAGCGCTGTCACATTCATCGCCGCCATCGCCGCCGGCAGGCGCGCCAGTCCGTCATCGAGCCGCGCCCAATGCGCCAGTTCGGCGCCAAGCCGCTGGCGGGGCTTCAGTGCGACCTCATGACCCAGAAAGCCGCGCACGCCGCCACCGGTGATGCTGCCCGCCGCCGCTGGCAACAGCCCGGCAAGGATGCGCATCAGGCTCGATTTGCCGCTGCCGTTGGGGCCTTCGAGATGCAGCGCGCCGCCGGGTTCGAGGCGGCACGACACGCCTTCGAACAGCAACCGGTCGCCGCGCCGGCAGGCAAGATCGGTGATGATGAGCGGTTCTGGCGACACGGCCCGCACGCTAGCGGCAGCACCGGTTGCTGTCATCCCGGGATGACAGGCAGTGACAAAAGGCGGTATGGGCGGGGCGGTATGAGTGACCCCACCCCCCCGCCTGCTTCCCCGGCAACCGCAAAGCCCGGCCGCACCCCGATGCCGACCGCGCTCAAGCTGGCGATCGATTTCGGACCTTTGCTGATCTTTTTTGCTGCCAACAAGTTCGGCGGGGTGTTCACCGCCACGGCCGCATTCATGGTCGCCACCCTGGTCGCGATGGCGCTGTCATGGTGGAAAACCCGCCATATCCCGCCCATGCTGATCTTCACCGGGCTGATTGTCGTCGTGTTCGGCGGGCTGACGCTGTGGTTGCAGGACGATACGTTCATCAAGCTCAAGCCGACGCTGATCTACGGCATGTTCGCTGGCATATTGTTGTTCGGGCTGGCGACGCGGCGATCCTATCTCAAGCTGGTGATGGGCGAAGCGCTGCCGCAGCTCGATGACGCTGGCTGGCGCAAGCTGACCCGCAACTGGGCGCTGTTCTTCATCGCGCTGATGGCCGCGAACGAAGTCGCCCGGCAGGTGCTGACCACCGACCAATGGGTGAACTTCAAGGTTTGGGGCGTCACCAGCGCGACCTTTATTTTTGCGATCCTCCAGGTGCCGCTGTTGAAGAAGCACGGGCTCGATCTGGGGGCGTGAACAGGTCTGGCGGGACGGGCGCGTTGACCTTGAAGTCCGTCCAGAAGACCTCGTTGGCCTTGACCCCATTGTAATAGAGCGTGACCTTGCGAGCCTGCAGCCAGGCGGGGTTCTTCAGCCGCACGAAATCATCATAAATCCGCACATGCCAGCCGCGCGGCGTGGCGAAACCGGCGAGCCGGATCGCGGCACTGGCCTTGTCGATGCCGAACAGCGTTGCCGTGCCCGCCGGATCGGTCACCCGCACCATCCAGGCCGGATGGCCATCCACGCTGTCATCGGGCAGGCGGTCGAGCCTGAACCCCGGGCCGAGCGCCGAGCGGATGACGCCGAAGCCGAAGTTGCTCGCCCAGAAGGCATCGGCTTGCGCCTTGGGAATGATGCCATTTTCGTTGAAACTGGTCGTGCCGTCGGACCCGACAAGGAACAGCGGCTTGCCCTGGTGGCGCGCCTCGATGCGTACCTGGCCGGCTTCGCCATGGGCAGCGATGCGGGCATCCTTGAACACCCGCCACATGCGGTAGTCATCGGCAACCCGGCGTGGCGCAGCGCCACCGCCGTAGAACACGGCGCGGCCCGACAGGATGAGGGTGCGGGCGCGGGCCCAGCCATCGCCGCCAGCCGCGGCAAAGGCGCGGGCGATGATGGTGCGAGCGCTTGCCGTGTCATCACCGGCGGTTGCCGGCGCTGCAGCGCCCAGCAATGGTACGAAAACGACCAACAGGCGGTGCATCGCGACAGCGCGCGCCACCCGGCGCCAGCGGCCAGGTCGCGACAGGCTATTCGAGCAGGTCATGGCGCTTCAGCGCGTGGCGCAACTGGTCATAGCTCAGCGCCAGTGCCGCGGCGGTGCGGCGCTGGTTGTGGCGGCAGCGGTCGAGCGCCGCGAGCAGGATGTCGCGTTCATAGGCGAGCACCGCGGCGCGAAAATCGCTGACACCGGTCAGTGCCGGCGCCGGCAGCGCGGCGGCTTCGGCGATCGGGTTGATCGACGCCGGGGCGGCACCGATCGCATGGGCGGTGCCGGGCAATGGCGCCGGCCGCCACGGCGATTCGAACGGATCGAGGATGATCCGCCCGACCGGCGTGTCGGCATCGCCCCAGCGATACAAGGAGCGTTCGACGACATTCTTCAGTTCGCGAACATTGCCCGGCCAGGCATAGCTGTCGAGCAACGCCGTTGCCTTGTCGGTGAAGCCCGGGAAACGCGACCAGCCGAGTTCGGCGGCCATGCGCCGGGCAAAATGCGTCGCGAGTACCTCGATGTCCTCCGCTCTTTCCCTGAGCGGGGGCAGGGTGACGACTTCGAACGACAGCCGGTCGAGCAGATCGGCACGAAAGCGACCGCGCGTCACCATGCCGGGAAGATCTTCGTTGGTGGCGCCGACAAGGCGCACATCGACGGCAATGGCGCGGTTGGAGCCGATGCGGGTCAATTCGCCATATTCGACGACGCGCAAAAGACGTTCCTGCGCCGCCGGTGACAGCGTGCCGATTTCATCGAGGAACAGCGTGCCGCCGTCGGCATCTTCAAAGCGGCCGGCGCGGGCCCGGGCGGCGCCGGTGAAGGCGCCGGCTTCATAACCGAACAATTCGGCATCGATGAGGTTTTCGGGCAGCGCCGCACAGTTGAGCGACACGAGCGGCCCGCCCCAGCGTGGGCTGAGGCGATGGAGACGCTCGGCGATGAGTTCCTTGCCGGTGCCGCGTTCGCCGATGACAAGCACCGGGCGGTTGAGCGTCGCCGCGGCCGAGGCGCGTTCGACCGCATCGAGGAAGATCGAGGAGGAACCGATCAGGGCTACAGGTTTCGCCATGGCCCCAAAGTTAGTGCAATTTCCCAATATTCAGCAAGGGTTCAGTAAAAATAAACTCCACTTGGCTGGCTGTATCCAATCTTTTCAATATCTTATGTAGTTTCCGCCGGTTGGCACGGCCTTTGCAATACTCTTGGCATGAGCGGCCGGACATTCCCGCCAGCCGCCAACCAGACACTCGAAGGACCGTGAAATGACCAACTTCTTCAACAGCAACGACACGCTCCGCAGCCTTGTCAGCGCCGCCGCCGCTCTCGTGATCAGCGCCACTTTCCTGGTTGCTGCTGCCGGCCCGGCCGTAGCTGCACCGCATGGCTCGAACAACAGCGTGAATTCCGTCTCGAATTCGAATATCGTCCGCGGGGAATAACCCGCCGGCGATCGCCGGAGGGGCTTTGGTCAGGGGTTTCCCCCTCCCCCTCGCCTCCCCCTCCGGCCCCAATTTGAAGCACTGGAGCAACACCACCATGGGCATTTTTTCGCGGACCCGCGATATCATCGCCGCCAACGTCACCGACCTTCTCGACCGGGCCGAAGACCCGGCCAAGATGATCCGCATGATCATCATGGAGATGGAGGAAACGCTGGTCGAAGTCCGCGCCTCGGCGGCGCGCACCATTGCCGACCAGAAGGAAATGCGGCGCGCGGTGATCCGCGCCGAAGCCGCGCAGGCAAGCTGGGCCGAAAAGGCCGAGCTCGCCTTGTCGAAGGGCCGTGAGGATCTGGCCAAGGCGGCTTTGGTCGAAAAGGCCAAGGCCAAGGGCTTTGCCGACCAGATGCAGGGTGAAATCGCGGCACTCGACCAGGGCCTCGCGCTCAACGAAGCCGATATCCACAAGCTGGAAGGCAAGCTTCGCGAGGCGCGCACCCGCCAGAACGTCATTCTCAATCGCATCGAATCGGCGACCAACCGCAGCAAGCTTATCGAGATGACCAAAGGCCCGCGCGTCGATGAAGCCTTTGCCCGCTTCGAGATCATGGAGCGCCGCGCCGATCTGGCCGAAGGCCGCGCCGATGCGCTGTCTTTGGGCGGCCCGCCGCGCACGCTCGCCGATGAATTCGCCGATCTATCGGCGGATGATGATGTCAGCCGCGAACTGGCGGCCATGAAGGCGCGCCTGTCGCCCAAGTCGGAAGGTTGAGACGATGGACGAATCCTTTATCGCCATTCCCATCGTCGGCATGCTGTTCATCGGCCTGCCCTGGCTGGTGCTCCATTATCTGACCAAGTGGAAATCCGGCCGCGGCATCAGCCAGCAGGATGAAGTGCTGCTCGACGATCTCCATGAAATGGCGCGGCGGCTCGATGGCCGGCTCGAATCGATCGAGCGCATCATCGCCGCCGACAACCCCAACTGGAAGGACGGGCGCCTGGCCGATCTTTCCGCCGGTCGGATCCCCGACCGCAGCGATCGCCAGGAACTGCGCTGAATTTCAGCCAACGCAAGGGATAGACCGATGTTGACCGTCCGCGGCCCGTTCCGCCTCGACAAGACCAATGGCAAGATCATGGGCGTTTGTGCCGGACTTGCCAATTACTTCGGCGCCGATCCGATCTGGTTTCGCGTCGGCTTTCTCTTTGCGATGGTCGTCGGCTTCGGCTCGCCGGTCATCATCTACCTGCTGATCGGGCTCATCGCCTCCAGCCGGTCTGCTTGATCTCGTCGTAACAGGGACACACGCCATGAGCGTTCGCCGCACTCGTTTCTACCTCGACAAGCGCAACAAGCGCTTCATGGGGGTCTGCGCCGGCATCGCCGATTATTTCGGCTGGGAACCGACCTGGGTACGCGTTGGCGTCGTCGCTGCGATGGTGATGGGGGTCGGCTTCCTGCCGATCATCTATCTCGCCATCGGCTGGATCGCCGATCCCAAGCCGACGATGCTGTACAACGAAAGCCTGGAGGACAAGCAGTTCTGGAAGAATGTGCGGGTGGCGCCGCAGCGCACCGTGCGCGACGTCCATGCGTCCTTTCGCGAATCCGACCGCCGGCTGCGCGATATCGAGGCCTATGTGACCTCGTCGAACCGCAGCCTGGCCAACGAAATAGACAGCCTGCGCTAGGCGCTGGCTGCGAGGGGGAGAGAGACGATGTCGAGTGGCATGATTTTCGTGATCGTGATTGTCGCGATCGTTGTCGTCGGGCGCATCGTGCGCGCCGGGATGGAGCTGGAGGCCCGCAAGAACGGCTTCTCGCTCGGTGGCAAGCGCATCAAGGATGTCGAAGCCCGCGCCCTGACCAGCGAGCTGGAGCAGGACAACGCCAAGTTGCGCGGCAAGGTCGCCCGGCTGGAAGAACGCATGGCGGTGATGGAACGCATCGCCACCGACACCCCCGACCGGCTGTCTGCCGAAATCGAGAAACTGCGCGACTGAAATCGCCCGACAAGGATGTGAACAATGGACTTCGCAGGCCCCGAATTTGTTCTCGCCATTATCGCGATGAGCTTTATCAGCTGGATCGTCACCACCGCCATCCGTGCCAGGCACGGCTACCCGCTCGAAAACGAATGGAGTGGCCAGACGCGCAAGGATGATCTCGATCTCAAGCGCCAGAACGAGATTCTCGAACGCGACAATGAAGCGCTGCGGGGCAAGCTCGGCCGGGTGGAGGAACGCGTTGCGGTGCTCGAACGCATCGCCACCGACACGCCGCTCCGGCTGACCGCCGAAATCGAGAAACTGCGCGACTGACGCGGCTCAAGGGAGATTTTCGATGTGGAATTACATGGTACCGATCCTGGTCTTCCTGATCCCGATCATCGCCATCCTGTCCAATGTCGTGACCAAATGGATCGCGATGAAGGAAAAGCAGTTGGAGATCACGGCACGCACCGCCGGTGAACAGGCGGCGCAATATGCCGCCAAGATCGAACGGCTCGAAGAACGCGTCGCGGTGCTCAATCGCATCGTCACCGACCGCAACGAAGGCCTGACCGCGCAGATCGAAAGCCTGCGCGACACGCCGGCGCTCCCCGACAAGATCAACTGAGGAACAATCCGATGGCTCTCGACCCCGCCATGATCGAAGCGATTGCCCCCGTCGGCGTCAGCGCCGTCTTCATCGGCACCATCGGCTGGGTGACCACCGTGTGGCTGCGCGTCAAGAACGGCTACCCGCTGGAAAGCAGCTCGGGCAAGCCGATGCTGCCGCACGGCGGCGGCGAGACGATGGAACGCGTCAAGCTGCTGGCGCAGGAAAATGCCCAGTTGCGCGCCGAAGTCGGCAGCATGAAGGACCGGTTGCAGGTGCTCGAACGCATCGCCGTCGATCGCGGCACCAGGCTTGCCGATGAAATCGACAATTTGCAGCCCAAGGCGCTCAACTGACCTGCCGAACACCCTTCCCTTCTTCTCCGGCCTGCCCCCGGCCACAGGAAAGCCCCAACGATGAATCCGTTCGAAATGGTTATCGGCATCGTGTTGATCGTGACGATCGGCAAGATTCTCAGCGCCCGCCTGGGCGTGAACCCGCGCCTGTCGAAGCGTGACGGCAAGTGGCAGGGGCGCACCCTGATGGCCGATCCCGATGGCGTCAGCGCCGTGGAGTCCGACCGCATGAAGGCCGAGATCACCCGCCTCAATGAACGTCTTGCCGTACTCGAACGCATCGCCACCGACCCGGCCAGGCGCCTGTCGGATGAGATCGAAAGCCTGAAACGCGACTGAACCCCTTTGCCCCGCCACCCCTGAACCCCCCATTCAGACCATTAGGGAGGACCGACCATGCCACCAATCGATTCCCTGCTGATCCTGTCGAGCGCCACGCTTGCCGGCATCGGCCTTGTCGCCGGCTTTGCCGCCTGGGCCTGGGCCGGCTGGCTGCGATTGCGGGCCCGCGAGCTCGAACTGTTGCGCGGCGACGGCCATGACCTGCCCGCCATCGGCCAGCGCATCGATCTTGCCGATTTGAAGGAACGCATCCGTAAGCTGGAGGCGATCGCCGCCGGGGTCGATTTTTAGAACGCTGCGACGCTGCGCGGCTTGACCCCCGCCGCTGCCTTCCGCAAACGCTGTCGGGATGAGCATCGCGACTTTTGACGATGTCGAGGCCGAATTCGACGCCTTCGACGATTGGGATGACCGTTACCGGTTGTTGATCGACCTTGGCCGCGCCTTGCCACCGATGCCCGACGCCCTGAAAACCGATGCCACCCGCGTGCGCGGCTGCGCCAGCCAGGTCTGGCTGCACCCGCGCCTTGCCGAGGGCCGGCTGCATTTCGCCGCCGACAGCGATGCAGCGATCGTCAAGGGCCTTGTGGCACTGGTGCTCCTGCTCGCCGACGATCGTGCGCCAGCGGCGATCGACACGGCCGAGATCCGCGCCCGGCTCGATGGGCTCGGCCTGTCGAAGCATCTGTCGTCGAACCGGACCCAGGGGCTCGCCTCGATGATCGCACGCATCGGCGAACTGGCGCAGGCCAGTGCCGCATGACCGCAGACGCCGAAAAAGCCGCGGCGCGCCAGCAGCGGTTCATGCAGCGCTTCATGGATGGCGTACCGCATCTCAAGCTGATGGGCATCGGCTATCGCGCCCATGGCAAGGATTGGGCCGAGCTGGAAATGCCCTTTGCCGAACAACAGCTTGCCGACCCCGATTATGGCATCATCGCTTCGGGGGCGATTTTCACCCTGCTCGACAACAGCGCCGGCTTCGCCGTGCTGGTGGCGCGCGGTGAACTTGTATCGCACGCCACGCTCGACATGCGGGTCGATTATCTGCGCGGGCCGGCGCCGGGTGTCACGGTGGTCGGCCACGCCGAATGCTATCGCCTCACCCGCCAGATCGCCTTTGTCCGCGGGCTGGCGCATGATGGCGACCCGGCCAACCCGATCGCCAACATGGCAGGCACGTTTATGTTTGCCGCGCAGCAGCCGGCGCCATGACCAGCCTCGCCCTTGCCGCCGCGCTGCGCGATGAACGCCATGGCCGGCTCGACATGCTGCCCTATGCCCGGGCGCTCGATCTGCGTTTCGATCAGGATGACGATGAAGTCCGGCTGATCATGCCCTTCGCCATCGGCCTTGTCGGCGCGCCGGGGCGCATCCACGGCGGTGCGCTGGCCGGGCTGCTCGAAATCGCCGGGCTGGCCGCGGTGATCGTCGCGCAACCCGATGCGACCCGCCTGCCGCGCATCCGACCGGTCACCGTTACGGTCGATTTCATGCGCGAAGGCACACCGATCGATACCATCGCCGCCGCCGAAGTCACCAGGCTCGGCCGTCGCATCGTCAATGTCAGCAGCCGCGCCTGGCAATTCGACCGCAGCCGGCCGATCGCGGCGGCGAACATCAACTTCCTGCTCGATTGGCCCGAGGCGAAGTAGCAGGGCTTTGTTCTCCCGCCCCCGCATCAGCGCTGCGAACCCGGAACGGGGAGGGCGCAGACGGGCCCAGGCCCTTTACTTTGCCGGCCCCATCGCAGCGACGGCGGCGGCTGGCAGGTCGCTGAACACGCCATCGATGCCGGTTTCGAGATAAAGGCGGATTTCGGCTTCGGCGTCGCCGCGATCCACGGGGTTGGTGCCGCGGCGGTACGGTGCGCTCAGGAAGAAGTTTTCCGGCCGGAACGTCCAGGGGTGGACTTGCAACCCGGCGGCATGCGCATCCGCGACCAGCGACGTGGGTGTGCCAAGCACGCCGGCGGCGCTGCGCGGGATTATCCGTTCGCGCGCCGGACCGATGCCGGCGGCATAGGTGGCGACCCCGGCGAGGCCCGTCGGGGTGACGAGCGAATCATAGGCGACGCCATCGCCCGACATGCCGTCACCGATCAACTGGATCAGCCGCACGCCGGTCTGGCCGTGCAGATCCTTCAGGTTCTGGACTTCGAACGACTGGATGAACACCGGCGCTGCCGCCGTCGTCCAGCCGGCGGTTTGCAGTTCGGCGAGCAGCAGCGGTTCAAGCGCCAGGCCGATCGTGCGGAAATGGCTGGGATGCTTGGTTTCGGGATAGATGCCGATCGTGCGCCCGGTCTTGCGCGTCGCTTGCCTGGCGAGCGCGATGATTTCCGCCAGCGTCGGGATCGATTCCTGCCCGTCGAAGGCGGCGTTGGCGGGGCGCAATTGCGGCAAGCGTTCGCGGGCGCGCAGGGTCTTCAACTCGGCAAGGGTGAAATCTTCGGTGAACCAGCCGGTGAAGCGTTCGCCGTCGATGGTCCTGCTTGTCTTGCGATCGGCGAATTCGGGATGGCTGGCGACATCGGTCGTGCCCGAAATCTCGTTTTCATGGCGCGCGACAAGCTGGCGATCTTTCGTCGCCACCAGGTCGGGCTCGATGAAATCGGCCCCCTGTTCGATGGCCAGGGCATAGGCGGCAAGCGTGTGTTCGGGCCGATCGGCACTGGCGCCGCGATGCGCGATGACAATCGGCGGGGCAGGGGGCGGCAGCGCCGGCCCCGATTTCGGCATCGGTGCGGCGGCAGCTATCGTCGACATGAGGCCCATCACTCCGACGATCAGCAGTCTGCGCATGTTCGGCGGCTCCCGGCACTGTCGACGCGGCAGATATAGCCGCAGTCCCGCCGCCGCGCGAGGGGAAAGCGCGGCGGCGGCGTCGACAGGCGGGCACCCCTGGGGAAGCAGGGCGCCCCACCGGACCTTCCATGCTGCGTCAGAGCGGATAGGCGGCAGCGAAATTCCCTTCGAACTGGGGCAGATAGGCGGCAAGCTGTGTCGCGGCCGAGCCCCCGAGATTGCCGATGCCGGCCACCGCGCGAAATCCGGCGCCGGCAATGTCGGCCGCACTGCCAGCGCGCACGCCGAGGGCCGAGAAATCGATATCGCCGGTGCCCACCGGGGCGGCAAACAGGCTGGCTTCGCTGACGCCACGTTTCTGCTTGGTGTCCCAGATATCGATATTGTCGGTAACGACGACATTGGCGTTCACCAGGTCGGCGCCGCGTTGGCCATCCATCAAAGGCACGACGTTGCCTTTGATCACGCCGTTGGACAGATTGACGATGACCATGCCCGGCACCAGGCCGGGACCACCGGTGTCGCGGATCGTATTGTTGCTGATGATGAAGCCATCGAGGTCTCGGACCGCGATGGCATTACGCGTGTTCGATTCGATGTAGTTGTTGGTGATAACGAAATTGCTGTGCTCCAGCCCCGTTCGGGCGAATTGTTCGTTACGGATGAAGATGCCCTGGGTGTTGTTGCCCATGATGACATTGGAGTTGAAGACCAGATCACGGCTCGCGCCGCCGCCGCCGTGCACCTGGAAGGCATCGGGATGATCCCCGCGGCTCGGGTCACCTGCAACGTCCGCCACGAAATTGCGTTCGAACAAGCCGCTGAAAACGGCTGACATGTTGACACCTTCGCGAACGTTGCGAATGGTGTTCCCAGCGAAAATGACATCGCTCGCATTGGTGAAAACTGCGCCATTTTTGAATTCCGTAAAGGTCGAATCGAGCACTGCGATGCGGCTACTGTTGCCCACATGAATGCCATTGCCATCGTCAAACGAATTGCCATTCAACGATCCGCTGGCGTCGATTCCAACAAATGTGATATTATTTGACTTGTTGACCCGGATGGCCGCTTCGAAATCCCTTTCGCCGGGCAGAAGCGGATGTCGTACGTCGATATCGTCGAACACCATGTTGCTGACGTTGGTCAGCTTCAACGACGTGAAAACCGCATCATTGTCGGCATTCGCCGACCTGATCGTGACTGTCGACCGCGGCCCCATCCCCGACAATACAACATCGCCATAATTGCCGGGTGCCAGCAATATCGTTTCGCCACCGCGCGCCACACGCAGCGCCCGCACCAGGCTGGCATTATTGGTTACGGTTATTGTCGTCATTTCTCTCACTCCGCTACTGAAAACAGGCCGTCGCTGCGGCGACGACAATTCCATCAACGGCGCTCGCCGGCGTGCCGTGAATCCAAAGATGATGAAGCCGGATTAGGGTTGTCGAATGCTGAACAATCGGTGCAATTTGCCGCTGCCGGTTGCGCGAGGCCGGGCCTATAAGACAGCATGATTCCTGCCCGGCCCGAGCCTGTCGATTGCACCGCTGCCGTGGCAGCCCTGGTGACGCGTTTTGGCGACCGGGTGGCGACGGCAGCAGCGGTCCGGGCAGCGCATGGCCGCGGCGAAGGCTTGCATGACATCATGCCGCCGGCGGCGGTAGTCTTTGCGCATTCGACCGCCGATGTCGCCGATGTGGTGCGGGCTTGCCGCGATTTTCGTGTGCCGCTCATCCCCTTTGGTACCGGTACGTCGCTGGAGGGCCAGATCCAGGCGATCCATGGCGGCATCAGTCTCGATCTGTCGGCAATGGACCGGGTGCTGGCGGTCAATCCCGCCGATCTCGATTGCCGGGTCGAGGCCGGGGTCACGCGCCAAGCGCTCAACGCCCATCTCCGCAGCGAAGGGCTGTTCTTTCCGCTGGATCCGGGTGCGAATGCCTCGCTTGGCGGCATGGCGGCGACCCGCGCCAGCGGCACCAACGCCGTCCGCTATGGCACGATGCGCGATGTGACCCTGGGCCTGACGGTCGTCACGCCCAATGGCGATGTCATCAACACCGGCGGCCGGGCACGAAAATCGGCAGCGGGCTATGATTTGACCCGGCTGTATATAGGGTCGGAAGGCACGCTGGGCGTAATTACCGAGTTGCAATTGCGGCTGTTCGGCGTGCCCGAAACCATTGCGGCGGCGGTATGCGCCTTTGAAACACTGGGCGGCGCCATCGATGCAGTGGTCACCATCATGCAACTGGGCGTACCGCTGGCGCGGATCGAACTGCTTGATGCCGAAATGATGCGCGCCTGTATCGGGCATTCGCGATTGACCGGCATGGCTGCGGTGCCGACGCTGTTCCTCGAATTTCATGGCGCGCCGGCCGGGGTGGCGGAACAGGTGCAACAGGTTGCCGACGTGACGGCGCAACATGGCGGCGGCGAACTGCGCTGGGCCGACCGGCAGGAGGATCGAACGGCGTTGTGGACGGCGCGGCACAATGCCTATTGGGCGGCGCGCAGCCTGAAACCGGGGTGCGAGGCAATTTCAACCGATGCCTGTGTGCCGATTTCACGGCTCGCCGAAGCGATCCTGGAAACCCGCGCCGAAGCCGATGCCGCTGGCCTTGTGGCACCGGTCGTCGGCCATGTCGGTGATGGCAATTTCCACATGCTGGTGCTGTTCGACCCCGCCGATGTCGCCGAACGCGCTCGGGCCGAAGCGCTCGGTGACAGCATTGCCCGCCGCGCGCTGCGGCTGGGCGGCACCATCAGCGGTGAACATGGCATCGGCCTGCACAAGCTGGGGGTCATGGCCGCCGAACATGGTGGCGGGCTCGACGTGATGCGCGCGCTCAAGATGGCGCTCGATCCGCTCGGCATCATGAACCCCGGCAAGCTGCTGCCGCCCGCCGGGGTATGAGGTTTCAGCCCTGCACCGGGCTCAGAACGGCACGTCGTCGTTGAGATCATCGTCAAAGGCGGCGGGACGCTTGGCGGCGCTGCCGAAATTGTTGCCGCCGGCCGGGGCGCCATAATCATCGCCGCCGCCATAGCCGCCGCGGTCACCGCCGCCGCCCATGCTGCCGCCGCTGCCGCCGCCACCGCCGCCACCATCACGCCCGCCGATCAGCGACAGTTCGCCCTTGAACGGACCGACGACGATTTCGGTCGTGTAGCGATCGGCGCCGCTCTGGTCCTGCCATTTGCGGGTGGTGATCGCCCCTTCGATATAGACTTCGCTGCCCTTGCGCAGATATTGCTGCGCCACCTTGCCGATGTTTTCGTTGCGAATGACGATGTTGTGCCATTCGGTTTTTTCCTTGCGTTCACCCGACTGCTTGTCGCGCCAGTTTTCCGATGTCGCCATGGTGAACTGCGTCACCGAGCCGCCGTTGGCGAAGCTTTTGGTTTCCGGGTCCTTGCCCAGCCGTCCGACCAGAATAACCTTGTTCACGCCCGCCATGATCTGAAATCTCCTCTTTCATTCACCCTACCGGGCGACCGGGCCGCCCGCAACGCCATGCCTTGCCAAAACGGTGGATATCGCCGACCTTCGCAGCTGCAACACGGGGGCAAGGATGAGCGACGAGATCGACGCGCTGGGCGCTCTGGCGACGGCAGGGCTTGCCGCCGACGCACTGAACCGCCCGGGCGCCCGGTCTGCGGACATCGATGCGGCGGCAACCGCCGATGCCGGCCATCGCTGTGCCAATTGCGCTGCGCCGCTTCATGGCGAATTTTGCGCCGCCTGCGGGCAAAAGGCGCATGTGCATCGCAGCCTCGTCCATGTCGGCGAAGAAATCCTGCACGGCATCACCCATTTCGACGGCAAGACCTGGAAAACCCTGCCGATGCTGGTGTTCAAGCCCGGCACGCTGACCCGCGACTATATCCAGGGCAAGCGCGCCCGCTATGTCGCGCCGGTGCCGTTGTTCCTGCTCGTCGTTTTCCTGATGTTTTTCGTTTTCAGCTTCGTGAACATTGGCGACAACATCGGCGGCGACGATGCCACCGCCGTAAACGGCAAGCCGTTGTCCGTGGCCGAGGCCAAGGTGGAATTGCCCAAGGTCGAAGCCGAACTCGCCAAACTCGATGCCGAGATTGCAGCTGCCAAGGCCAATCCGGGATATGGAGAGCTCGAAGCGCTGCAGGGTGTTCGGATCGGCGTCATGGCGGCGCGGGACAAGGTGCAGGCGCGCGCGAAGGGGGAGATCGACACCCCGACCGATATTCCCGGTGAAATCAGCCGCGAAATCAAGATCAACGGTGTCACGGCCGATTTCGGCAGTGAATCGCTTAATGCCAAGGCCCGCGCCGCGATGAAGAATCCCGAACTCGTCTTCTACAAGATCCAGGGCAAGGCCTATAAATTCAGCTTCCTGCTGGTGCCGCTGTCGCTACCGTGGCTCTGGCTGCTGTTCGCCACGCGCCGCGAAGTGAAAATGTACGATCATGCCATTTTCTCGCTCTATTCGATCAGCTTCATGTCGTTGCTGTTCATCATCGCCAGTGGCGCCTTGTCGCTCGGCATCACTTCGGGATGGTTGTGGCTGCCGCTGCTGAATGCGCCGGTTGTCCATATGTATGCGCAGTTGAAGGGCGCCTATGCGTTGACCCGCGGGGCTGCCGTCTGGCGCACGGCGGTGCTGGCGCTGGCGTCATGGCTCACGCTGAGCATCTATGTGGTGCTGATGATCCTGATGCGCGTGCTCGGCTGATCACTTGCTGATGTCGGGTCATTCCGCGGCGTCTTCCGCCATCGGCAGCATGGCCACCGACATTTCGGCGGTGTTCGGCAGCATCGGCACCTGGACGACCGGCGCCAGCTCGACCAGATCATCGAGGCCTGTCGCGGCACCCATGTCCTTCAGCTTGCGCGCCCGGCCGACAACGCGCGAATCGACCTGGCCGACCAGCGTGTTCCAGTTGCCGACAGCGGCTTCGAGGGATTTTTGCACCTTGTTGAAATTGCCGCCCATGATGCGGATCGAATCATAAAGGTCGCGGCCCAGCTTGGCGATTTCGCCGGCTTCCTTGGCCAGCCGCGCCTGGTCGCGCAGCGCGCCGACGGTGCGGGCGACCGCGACGAGATTGACCGGCCCGGCAAGCACGACCTGGCGCTTGAAGAAATCGTTCATCAGGTTGCGATCCTGCTCGAGCGCGGCGCCAAGAAAGTTTTCGCCCGGCACGAACAGCACGACGAATTCGACCGCGCTGCCGACCGCCTTGGCATAATCCTTTTTGGCCAACCCTTCGGCATGGGTTTTGACAGCGCGGGCATGGGCGATGAGATAGGTCTGCCGCGTCGCTGCATCATCGGCTTCGGCGGCGGAAATATAGGCGTCGATCGAGCATTTGACGTCGATGACCAGCACGCGCCCGCCGGGCAGGTTGATCTTGAAATCCGGGCGCTGCTTGGTGCCATCCTCGCCATCGACCGACCATTGCGTTTCGAAATCGATGCCCTCCACCAGCCCGGCGGCTTCGAGCACGTTGCGGCACTGTTCCTCGCCCCAGCGCCCGGCCACCTTGCCCGATGAACGCAGCGCGGTTTCCAGCTTGGCCGCCGCCCCCGAAACGCGTTCCTGGCCGAGCACCACGTTGGCGAGCTGTTCCTTCAGGCTGCCATAGGCCTCGGTCCGCGCTGCCTCGACTTCGCCGAGCCGGGTTTCATATTTGACCAATGTTTCCTTCACCGGCGCGATCAGTTCGGCGAGCTGGTTGCGGTTGGCCTCCAATCCGGCGCCGGCGGCTTCGCGCTGCCGGGTCATCAATTGCTCGGCGCTTTCGGCCAGCTTGGCCTGCGCGCCTTCCAGGGCCTTGCCTGCCAGCGCCTGAAAGGTTTCCACGGTGCGCGCCACTTCGGCGGCATGGGCACGGTCGCGCTCGGCCTGTTGCGCGGTCAGTGCGCTCAACTGCCCCGCCAATCGCTCGCGTTCGGCTTCGGCTTCGCGCAGTTCGTCGTTGCGGCGGCCAAGCATCAGCACTTCGGTGGCGTGACGCCCGCGCTCCTCGCGCTGCCGGCTGACTTCGGCCAGCGCCTCGGTCGCTTCGGCCCGCGCCGTATCGCGTTCGGCGCGCAACCCGGCCAATGGCCGCGCCCACAGCGCCCAGCCGAGCAGCAGGGCGATGGCGAGACCGGCGAGACAGCCAAGCAGGAATTCGATCAAGTCAGAGCCTTTGTATAGAACAATTGCGGAACATTAACCGGCAGCGACCGGACTGGGAAGGGGTGGCATTGCATTACCGAAAGTTCACAAATTGACAAAGTTGACGGATCTGCGGGATTTGACGTGCTGGCGGCCACATCGTCGCCACCGCGGTCGGCGGCAATTTTTGCTACCAGATTTCCGGCGTGTAGGACAGATGCCGGGCTTGCGCGGGGCGGCGAATGCCGGTCTGTTAGGGCGATGCGCATCCTCCTTGCTCCTTTCGCCCTGGTCTTGCTCGCGGCGGCACCGCCACCGCCGATTTCGGCAGCGCGGATCAAGGCCGATGTCGAAACCCTGTCTTCCGATGCCTTTGGCGGCCGCGGGCCGGGGGAGGATGGCGAGGCGAAAACCATGGAATTCCTGGCAAAATCCATGGCTGCGGCCGGCCTGCAACCCGGCGGCCCCAACGGTGGCTGGCTGCAGGAAGTGCCGCTGGTCCGGCTCGATCGCCTGCCCGGCGCCGTCGTATCGCTGACCTTCGGTGGCAAGACGCTGGCGCTGCGCACCGGCCAGGACGTGACGCTGGCACTGCGCAACCCGGGGGTGACGGCAATCACCGGTTTGCCGCTGGTCTTTGCCGGTTTCGGTATCGTCGGGAACGGTTATGACGCCTATCGCGGCGTCGACATGCAGGGCAAGATTGCCGTCGTCCTTGCCAATGATCCCGATTTCGAGGCCGGCAGCGATCTCGGTTTCGAAGGCCGGCGGCTGGTCGTCGCCGGGCGGGTCGGATCGAAATTCGAAGCCGCGGCGCGCGCCGGTGCGGCGGGCGTGCTGGTCATTCACGAAGATGCCGCCGCCAGCTACCCCTGGCTCCAGGTGGCGAGCGGCGATGCGCTGCCGGCAATGAGCTTTGCGCCGCTGACAGCGTCTAAAGGGGCGCCGCCAGCGCCGTCGACGCTCAAGTTCAGCGGCTGGTTGCCCCTGCGGCTTGGTACCGAATTGCTCGCTTCGGCGGGGTTGGACCTTGCCGATGCCAAGGCCCGCGCCCGCGCGCCGGGCTTTGCCGCCATGGCCTTGCCCGGGGCCAGCCTGTCGGCCCAGGGCGAACTCAAGGCGACGCTGGTGACCAGCCACAATGTCATCGGCATCCTGCCCGGCGCCGCCCGGCCCGCCGAAACCGTGCTCTACGGCGCGCATTGGGATGCCAACGGTCGCAATGGCCCCGATGCGAGCGGCGATGCCATCCGCAACGGCGCCATCGACAATGCCACCGGCACCGCCGAACTGCTGGAAGTCGCCCGCGCCTTTGCCAAGGGGCCGAAACCGGCGCGATCGGTGGTGTTCGCCGCCTGGACGGCGGAGGAAAAGGGCCTGCTCGGCGCCGAATATTATGCCGGCCACCCGGTCCACGCGCTGGCGAGCACGGTGGCGGTGATCAACCTCGATCCGCATGTCGTGCTGCCGGCGGCGAAGAATATCGAACTGGTCGGCGGTGGCCGTACGCCGCTGGAGGGTGATTTGCGCCGCGCTGCCGCATCGCTCGGGCTGCGGGTCAGCGACGAACCCAACCCCGAAGCCGGCTGGTATTTCCGCAGCGACCATTACCCCTTCGCCCGCCGCGGCGTGCCGGCGCTGTCCTTCCGCGCCGGGCGTGATCTGGTGGCGGGCGGCACGGCGAAAGGCGACGCGCTGGTTGGCGCCTATAACGCCACCCGCTACCACCAGCCGAGCGACCAGTTCACGGCCGACTGGACGTTCGCGGGGACAGCGCAAGAGGCGAGCGTGGCGTATCTCGTCGGGCGGAAACTGGCGGACGGGACGGACTGGCCGATGTGGAATGCGGGCAATGAATATGTGCCGCTGCGGGCCAACGGGCCGAAGTGAGTGCTACGAAAGGGCCTCCGGCGGGCACGGGGTAACCCCCTGCACCTGATCCTTTGAGAATTGGCTATGAAGCTTTTTGCTGCGGGCATCCTGGGCTGCCTGGCGACTGACCAGAAGCTGGCTCTCGACACGGCAGCAATAAGGGGGCGCGCCTCAGGCACGGCTGCCGGAGGCTGTTTTCTTGTCTCCATGCCGTCAACTTTACGCACCAAGCGGTGGCCATTGGCGTTTGGTGTGGATCAGGACGAGGATTTAGATTGTCTCGTCGATAATTTCATAAACGATGCGATAGCTGCGATGCGGGGTAAGTTCGCGGGTGCCGGCGATTTCGCCGGGGTGGCCGAGTTGGGGGAAATCGGCGAGTTGGGCGACGGCGGTGCTGAACAGCTGGTCAATTCGCAGGGCTGCGGCGGGGTCGCGGAGTGCGCTATAGTCCCAGATGGCGGCGCGGTCCTGAACCGCTTCCGGCGTCCAGATGATTTTCACAGATCGTCAGCGAGCAGTGCGCGGCGGGCGGAAAATTCGGCTTCGACGGCTTCGTTCGGGCGGCCCTGGCCGGCGCCGATTGATGTGCGCGCGGCATCGACCTTTTGTTGCAGGAAGGCGGTATGTTCGCTGCGCTCCTGTTGCTGCTGGACGAATTCGCGCATCAGTTCGCGAACGACCTGCGATGCCGGTCGATGGTTGGCCTCGGCGGCGGCCATGAATTCGGCGCGCAGATCGGGTTCGATCTTTAGGGTGAACACTGCCGCTTTCGACATCGCAAGACCTCCAGGTACTGATAAAGTATATACCATGCCCGGGACCTGGCGCAAATGGGGTCCGGGCCTCAGGCCCAGCCGCCGGAGGCACCTTCGACGCTCCCCTTTTCACCACTGGCGCTGCACCTGACTCCCCGGCACTATGCTGTAAAAAACATTCTGGGGAGATCACCATCATGCATCCGCACAGCATCGTCGCCGAGGGCCTGCAATTTCCCGAAGGGCCCATCGCCATGGACGATGGCAGTGTCATCTTCGTCGAGATCAAGGCCGGGAAACTGACCCGCCTCGCCCCCGATGGCACGCTGTCGACCGTTGCCACCACCGGCGGCGGGCCGAACGGGGCGGCGATCGGCCCCGATGGTGCGATCTATGTCTGCAACAATGGCGGCTTTGCCTGGTATGAACAGGATGGCTTGCTGCTGCCGGGCAATGCCGCCGATGATTATACCACCGGGCGCATCGAGCGGGTCGACATCGCCACCGGCGCGGTGACGCGATTGTACGACAAGACCGATGGCGGCCTGGCGCTGTCGGGTCCCAATGACATCGTTTTCGATGCGGCGGGGGGCTTCTGGTTCACCGATCTCGGCAAGCATTTCCCGCATCACGAGACCAAGGGCGGGCTGTTCTATGGCAAGATCGATGGTTCGTCGTGCGTCTGCGCGGTTCATGGCCCCAATCTCAATGGGGTTGGTTTGTCGCCCGATGGCACGAAGGTCTATGCGGCCGTCACCGCCGGACGGGTGATCCTGGAATTCGACATTACCGGGCCGGGCACCGTGGCGCCGTCGCCGCTCGCCGCCGTGCCGGGGCGGTTCGTGACGACCTGGCCGAACAAGACCTATCTCGACAGCCTGGCGATGGAGGCCAATGGCAATATCGCCCAGGCGACGCTGATCGAAAGCGCTGGCATTACCTCGGTCGATCCGGCGACGGGCGCGCAGGAATTCTTTCCCTTCCCCGATTTGCTGACCACCAATATCTGCTTCGGCGGCGCCGACATGATGGACGTGTGGGTGTGCCTGTCGACGACGGGCAAGATGGCGCGGGCGCGCTGGCCGCGGCCGGGGCTGCGGCTGCATTTCAACGCGTGATCACCAGCCGCCACATCACCGCCAACGGCATCGATTTCGCCATCGATGAATGCGGCGACGGGCCGGATATCGCACTGTGCCTGCATGGCTTTCCCGAAAGCCGCAAATCGTGGCGGCACCAGTTGCCGGTGCTTGCCAGCCAGGGCTGGCACGCGGTGGCGCCCGATCTGCGCGGCTATGGCGACACCAGCCGGCCAGCGGCGCAATCGGCGTACCATATCGATCATCTCGTCGCCGATACCGCGGCGCTGTTCGACGCGCTCGGCGCGCGTCGAAAGCTGCTGGTCGCGCATGATTGGGGGGCGTTGATCGCCTGGGTGGTGGCGCAGCGGCGGGCGGTAGCGCTCGATGGGCTGGTCATCATGAACGTGCCGCACCCGGCGGTTTTCCGCCACACGCTGCGCACTTCATGGCCGCAAAAGCGCAAGAGCTGGTATGTGGCGTTCTTCCAGATCCCCTGGCTGCCCGAAGCCTTGTTGGGCGCGCGCGGGGCGCAGGCCGTGGGCCGGGCCTTTACCGACAGCGCCGTCGATAAGGCGGCTTTCCCGCCCGACATCATTGCGCATTACCGCGCCAATGCCTGTGTGCCGGGGGCGTTGACGGCGATGATCGCCTATTACCGCGCCAATTTCCCCGATGTGCTGGCAGAACCGGTTGTTGTCATCGATGTGCCCACGCTGATGATCTGGGGTGAACAGGACATGGCGATCGATTTCGCCAATACACAGGGCTATGGCCCGCTGGTGCGCGATTTCACGCTGGTGACGCTGCCCGACGCGTCGCACTGGGTGCAGCAGGATGCGCCGGCAGCGGTGAATGCTGCGCTGGTCGCGTGGCTGCGCGGGTCAGTCTAGCGTCGGCCGGGCAAAGAAGATCGTCACGGCGACGCCGGCGCCGGGGGTGGAGGCGACCGATACCGTGGCGGCGGCATTCTGCTTGAGCGAATGCAGGATCATGGCGCTCAATCGCCCCGGTTGCGGCCAGCTTAAGCCCTCGGGAAAGCCGACGCCATCATCGGCGATGGTGATGTGGCAGCCATCATCGTCGATCAGGCTGTGCAGCTTGATGGTGCCGCCCTCGCGCCCGACAAAGGCGTGCTTCAGGGCATTGGTCAGCACTTCGTTGACCACCAGCCCCGCCGGCATCGCGACATTGACCGTGACCGGCCAGGTATCGATCCGGGTGTCCAGCCTGATGCCTTCGACGGCATGGGCCTGCATGATCGCCGAAGCGATCTGCCCGATATAGGCGCCGAGATCGACCGAATCGCCGGCTTCGTTGTGGGACAGCGCCTCGTACAGGACCGCCAGCGCATTGATCCGGCCCGCCAGACGGCTGAGGCGTTCGCTGCCATCCTCGCCGGTGACGTTGCGTGCTTCCAGCCGGATCAGCGCCGTGATCATCTGGAGGTTGTTCTTGACCCGGTGCTGAAGCTCCTTGAGCGGCGTGTCCTTGTCGATCAGCGCCTTGGCCGCCGGGTCTTCGACCGCGCTCGGGGCGCAACCCATGGCGACGAGGCGATAGATCGGTTCACCGGCTTCGTTTTCGATGGTGTTCGACCAGACATCGACATCGACCGGGCCTGAATCGCGTTCGATGCGGAAAACGCCGATATATTCGGAATCATCGAGCACGGCGTCGCGCAGCAGCCGTTCGTCGCCATCCGCCGAAGCGATGCCGGGCAATGATCGCCAGCTGCGGCCTTCGATCTGTGCCGCGTCGCGGCCGGTCAGGCGCTGGAATTCGAGATTGGCATAGGTGACGATTTCCGACGGCTGCAGCTCCGATACGGCAACGGCGACCGGGATATGATCGAGAAACTGCTTGAACCGGTCACCCTCCAGCGCGTCGGCGACGCTTGCAGGGTCGATAGGCGGTGAGGAATTTGCCGAGCTGACGTCCGACATTCGGCTTCCGATATGGCGCGGCATCGCAAAGATTTGCCAGCAAGCACACACTGATAGCGGATAATCCGACCGGAGTCCGCAACTTCCGACCAACCTTACAATTATCTACGGCAATTGTTGCACAGCGCAATCGCCGGCATCAGGATCGCAGGCGCTGGAAAAACGCCCTCAGCAGCGCGGCGGCCTCGATCTCGCCGATGCCCGAGATCACCTGCGGCACATGATGGCTTTGCGGATGCGAAAAAATCCGCGGGCCCTGCTCGATGCCGCCCGATTTCGGATCGGAAGCGCCATAGACCAAAGTCGCGATGCGCGCCTGGGCGATCGCCGCCGCGCACATCGGGCAGGGTTCGAGGGTGACATGCAGCGTGGCACCGGGAAGGCGTTCACTGCCCATGGCAGCGCAGGCCGCCCGCAGCGCCAGGATCTCGGCATGGGCGGTGGGATCATGAAGTTCAAGTGTGCGGTTGCCCGCAGCGGCGAGCAGGCGACCATCTGCGGCGGAAACCACCGCGCCAACGGGCACTTCGCCACGCGCCGCTGCCGCGCGCGCTTCGGCAAGCGCGGCGGCCATCTGGGGGGAGGCTGGAAAGGGCGGCACGGTGGCTTGGGGTTAAGCCTGCCGTGCCGCCGTGTCGACTATTTGTCCTTGGCAGGCTCGACATTGACCGTTGGCACGGTGACGGTCGCGTCCTTGCTGCCGACATCGATCGTGGGGACCTGAACGGTCTTTTCCTTCTTGCCGAGATCGACCGTGGCAGTATCGACATCGAAGGTCGGGAGTTCGCCGCCGGTGGTTTCGACCTTCACGCCGGGGGCCTTGCCCGAGCTGAGCTGGTCGACATTCACCAGGCCGAGCGCGAACGCGGCGATGATGAGCCCGACGATGACCAGCAAGGCAAGCAGCCAGCCGGGGACTCCCGAGCTGCGGGTTTCGATCGGGCGGTCGCTATGGGGCTGTTCGGCCATGGTCTGTCTTTCGGCACGGCCGGGCGAAATACCACGGCGTCATGCGCTGTAACGGTCAGGCAGTGGTATCGGTTCCCACAGGCTTGCTGCGGCGAACAAGTGCAACCTTGGCCAAAGCGACGATCGGATCGGCGAGCGCCACGCCGAGCACGCCGAACAGGATGCCGAACAGCAATTGCGCCGCCAACACGACCGCGGGCGCCAGATCGACCGCGCGCTTTTCGATGAGCGGAGTCAGCACATTGCCTTCGATCAACTGCACGGCCAGATAGATGCCGACCGCCCACAGCCCTTCGGTAGGCCCGACCGAAAAACCCACAGCAACGATCAACGCGCCCGAGATCATGGCACCCAGATTGGGGATGAAGGCGAGCAACCCCGAGACCAGCCCGAGCAGCCCGGCCAGCGGCACCCCGACGATCGACAGGCCGATGAAGATGAAGCCGCCTTCGATGCCCATGGTCAGCAAGCGGCCGGCGACCCAGCGGCGCAGCACTGTCGCCATTTCGGCAAGCGTGGCATGCATTTCGCCGCGCGCCGCCATCGGCGTCAGCCATTCCAGCCCGCGTTCGTAAAGACGCGGATCGGCCGCGACATAGATGCCGAAGACGAACGCGAACAGCAGCGCGCCGAGCCCGCCGATCGCCGAACCGACCAGCGCCGCCACCTGGTCGAAATGCCCGTCGAGCAAGTCCGGCATCCGTGCCAGCAGCGAGCGTCCGGGCTCGATGACGATGCCGAATTTGCTCGCCAACTCGGTCAACCGGATGATCTGGACATCGATCGTCGCGGTCAGTTCCTGCACCTGTGCCGCCAGTGCCACCCCGGCAAAGGCGATGAAGCCGATGATCAGCCCGAGCAGCGCGACCACGATGATGGTCAGGCGCGCGGCATGCGGGATATTGACGACGCCGCGCAGCAATTGTTCGGCGCTGCGCAACCCGGCGGCAACGACGATCCCGGCGAAGATCAGCAGCAGCGCCTGCGCCAATTGCCAGGCGAGCCAGACCGCAGCGGCACTGGCGATCCAGATGAGCGCGGTTTCGACCGTTGTGCGCGACCGATCGCTGCGTGGTTCGATCGGGCTGGGCGGCGGGGCAGGTGGCTTGGCAGGCACCCGGCGCTATTCGGGCTTGGTATCGAGGTTGATGAAATAGCGGCCGCTGCGGACCGCGGTGAACCAGGTCACCGGGTTCCAATCGGTCGAGCCGTCGAGCGAGAAGGTGATGAATTCGGCGCGGCCGGCAAGATTTTCGAGCGGCAGCATGCCAAGCCCGCCGATGACCGGATCGAAACGGCTGTCTTCGCTGTTGTCGCGGTTGTCGCCCATCAGGAAGATGGTGCCTTCGGGAACGAGCATCGGCTCGGTATTGTCCTGCGGCGTCTGGCCGAGGTCCATGGTCAGGTAAGTGCGCCCGCCCGGCAGCGTCTCGCGATGGGTGGGGAAGCGGCATTCGGGCTGGCCGGCGGCATTGGTGGTGCGATATTGCGCGTCGATCGGAGTCACGCAATCGCTGTTGGCGCTGACCGGGATGACTGTATCGGCCACCGCCACCTTGGGCACGGCCACGCCGTTGAGCCAGAGCTGGCCATCCTTCATCTGCACCGTATCACCCGGCAGGCCGATGACGCGCTTGATGTAATCGGTCTTGTCGCGCGGGCTCTTGATGACGGCGATGTCACCGCGATCGGGCAGTCGGCCGAACAAGCGCCCCGGCATTTCGGGCAGCACGTTCAGCGACGGCGACAGATAGGAATAGCCATAGGGGAATTTCGACACGATCAGCCGGTCACCGATCAGCAGCGACGGCAACATCGACCCCGACGGGATATAGAATGGCTTGGCAATGAAGGAATGGACGCCGAGCACGGCGAGAACGAGCAGGAACAACTGCCAGATCTCGCTGGCCCAGTTGGTCGGCTTCTTGGTTGCCGGCAATGCAGCCTCGGTCATAACGCACTCGCGGTGATAAGGACGATGGCCTGCGCCCAGGGGTGGTCGTCGGTCATCGTCAAATGAACGTCAGCCCTGTACCCCGGCGGGGTGATTTGCGCCAGCCTTGCCGCAGCGCCGCCGGTCAGCGCCAGGGTGGGCGCGCCGGAGGGCAGGTTGACGACCCCCATGTCCTTCATGAACACGCCCTGCCGAAAGCCGGTGCCGAGCGCCTTGGAACAGGCTTCCTTGGCGGCAAAGCGCTTGGCATAGGTGGCGACGCGCGTCAGCTTGCGGCGATCGGCCTTGGCGCGTTCCGTGTCGGTGAAGACGCGGTTGATGAAGCGATCACCGAAGCGAGTGATGCTGTTGTCGATGCGATCGATGTTGCACAAGTCGGACCCGAGCCCGAGGACGAAGACGCCGGGAGGTATGTTCATCTTGCTTCTCCCCTCCCGGAACGGGAGGGGTCGGGGGTGGGTTCTCTGCGCCGAAAGGACGGCATTGCGGCACGATTCTTCCCACCCCCGGCCCCTCCCGTGCCGGGAGGGGAGAAAAAAGGGTTGCTCATGCGCGTGCCGCGTCCATCGCCGCGCGCATCCGCGCGATCGCCGGCCCGAGCCCGGTAAACACCGCCTCGCCGATGAGGAAATGCCCGATGTTGAGCTCGTGCAGTTGCGGCAGCGCCGCCACCGGGCCGACATTGTCGAAGGTCAGCCCATGCCCCGCGTGCATTTCGAGCCCGAGCGTCGCCCCGATTTCGGCGGCACGCACCAGCCGCGCCATTTCGGCGGCAATCCCGGCGTCGGTCACGGCATGGCTGTACGGCCCGGTGTGCAATTCCACCACCGGCGCGCCGAGCCGAGCCGCGGCTTCGAGTTGCCGCGCTTCGGGCGCGATGAACAGGCTGACCCGGATGCCGGCGTCCTGCAATCGCGCCACGATCGGCGCCAGCACATTATGCTGGCCGGCGGCATCGAGCCCGCCTTCGGTGGTGCGTTCGGCACGGCGTTCGGGAACGATGCAGGCGGCGTGCGGACGATGCTTCAAGGCAATGCCGAGCATTTCGTCGGTGGCGGCCATTTCAAGGTTCAGCGGCAGGCTGATGCTGCCGACCAGCGCATCGAGATCGGCATCGGTGATATGGCGCCGGTCCTCGCGCAGATGCGCGGTGATGCCATCGGCACCGGCTTCGGCCGCCATCAGCGCGGCGCGCACCGGATCGGGGTGCAGCCCGCCGCGCGCATTGCGGATGGTGGCGACGTGATCGATATTGACGCCCAGCCGCAGCTTGTGGATCGGGGCAGTCATGCCGCCCGGCTGCCGGGCTTGATCGCCGGGATGGCGGCAAGTTCGGGCGGCAGTGCATCGGCGGCATAGCTTGGCACGTCGAGGCGGATCAGCGGGGTGAAGGGCACGCCGAGATCAGCGGTGCCGTTCGAGCGGTCGACGAGCGAGGCGGCGTGGATGACGGTGCCGCCGGCAGCGTTCACGGCCGCAATGGCTTCACGTGAAGAAAGGCCGGTGGTCACGACATCTTCCATCAGCAGCACCTTTTGCCCGGGTTCGAGCCGGAAACCGCGGCGCAGTTCGAAGCTGCCGGACGGGCGTTCGACGAACATCGACAATTTGCCCATCGCGCGCGCCAGTTCATGCCCGCAGATGAGTCCGCCCATCGCCGGGGCGATCACCACATCGATCTGTGCCTTCACATCCTCCGGAATTTTCGCCGCCAGCGCTTCCGCCAGCCGAGCCGCCCGCGCCGGGTCCATCAGCACCCGGGCGCATTGCAGGTAGCGCGGCGAGCGCAGGCCGGAGGACAGGATGAAATGCCCCTCCAGCAGGGCTTGCGCTGCGCGGAATTCGGCAAGGATCTGTTCGTCGGTCATGGCAGACCGCCTAGCAGCATCGCGCGCGCCTTGCGAGCGCGACTCACCCGCGCAGCCGTTCCGCCGACACCACCGCCTTCACCTGGCGCAGCGCCGCGATGATTGTGGTCAGATGCGCCAGATCCTCGACCTCGATGTCGATGACATCGGTGTGGAACTCGCGGTCGCGGTGTTTCAGGGCCAGATTGACGATATTGGCGTTGTGCGCCGCCAGCGTCGTCGCCAGCGAGGCGAGCGAGCCCGGCTGGTTGTGCACCACCACGGCCAGCCGCGCGACGGCGCCATCGGTTTCCTTGCCCCAGGATACTTCCAGCCATTCGCCGGTTTCCTCGGCCAGGCTGGCGCAATCGATGGTGTGGACCTGGATTGGCTGGCCGGGGTGGCGGATACCGACGATGCGATCCCCCGGGATCGGCCGGCAGGCGCCGAGTTCGAAGGCCACGCCCGGCGTCAGGCCATGGATGCTGACCGCCGCCGGCCCGGGCTTGCCGCGCCCGCGCCGGGGCTTCTGCCCCGCGGTCGAGCCCGGCACCAGGCTTTCCGAAACCTGGGCATCGGTCAGCGCGTTGCGCGCCATGGCGAGTTCCAGCGCGGCGCGATCCGGCAGTTTCAGCCGCCCCAGCGCCGGGCCGAGCAGATCGTCGCCGAGCGCGATCTTGAGGCGCAGCGCCAGCGATTCGAGTAATTTGCTGCCCATCGCCTGGCTTTCGAGCAGGTTTTTCTGGCGGACATGGCGGCGGATCGCGGCACGCGCCTTGGCACTGGCGACAAAGCCTTCCCACGCCGGATCGGGCGCCTTGGCCTTGGCGCGCAATATCTCGACCTGGTCGCCATTCACCAGCCGGGTGCGCAGCGGCACGACGCGGCCATTGACCTTGGCACCGACGCAGCGATCGCCCAGATCGGAGTGGACGGCATAGGCGAAATCGACGGGGGTCGAATCCTTGGGCAACTGGAACAAGGTGCCCTTGGGCGTGAAGACGAACACCTGGTCCTGGAACATCGCCAGCCGGGCGTTTTCGAGCAGTTCTTCGGGCGACGCGGCATCGCGCAGCACTTCGAGCAGATCCTCGAGCCAGGGATAGGCCTCGCGTGCCGGAGCGCCATCGCCGCCCTGCTTGTAGGCCCAGTGCGCGGCGAGGCCGAATTCGGCTTCCTCGTGCATGCGCCGGGTGCGGATCTGCACTTCGATGCGGGTGTTTTCGGAATGCAGCACGGTGGTATGGATCGATTTGTAGCCGTTGCGCTTGGGCGTCGAGATGAAATCCTTGAAACGGCCGAACACCATTGGCCAGCGGCCATGGACGACGCCGAGCGCGCGATAGCATTCGGCCTCATCATCGACGAGCACCCGGAAGGCCATGACATCGGACAGCGATTCAAAGGTCGCCTGGCGGCCCTGCATCTTGCGCCAGATCGAATAGGGGCGTTTTTCGCGGCCGGTCACCTCGGCATCGATGCCCTTTTGCCCGAGCAGCAGCTTGATGCCCGAGGCGATGCGCGCCACCGTGTCGCCGCCATGATCGCGCAGCTTGTCGAGCCGGGCGGTGATCGTGGCATGCGCTTCGGGTTCGAGCTGGCGAAAGGCGAGTTCCTGCAATTCGTCCATGAAGCCATACATGCCGATGCGTTCGGCAAGCGGCGCATAGATATCCATCGTCTCGCGGGCGATGCGACGGCGCTTTTCCTCGGACTTGATGAAATGCAGCGTGCGCATGTTGTGCAGCCGGTCCGCCAGCTTGACGAGCAACACGCGGATGTCGGTCGACATGGCGAGCAGGAACTTGCGCAAATTCTCGGCCTGGCGCTCGCTGTCGGTCTGCGCCTCGATCTTCGACAATTTGGTGACGCCATCGACCAGCCGGCCGACGCTGGTGCCGAACAGACGATCGATCTGTTCCTGCGTCGCGACCGTATCCTCGATGGTATCGTGCAGGATGCCGGTGGCGATGGTCTCGTCATCCAGTTTCAGGTCGGTCAGGATGCCCGCGACTTCGATCGGGTGGCTGAAATAGGGGTCACCCGAGGCGCGCAACTGGCTGCCATGCGCCTTCATCGAAAACACATAGGCGCGGTTCAGCAGGTCCTCGTCCGCATCGGGATCATAGGCCTTGACGCGTTCGACAAGTTCATACTGGCGCAGCATGTCCCGATACTGGGGTGGGCGTCGCCGTGGCGCAACCGTTAACGCTGCGACGGGCGTGTCGGAATCGGGCGGCGCGGCGCTTTCGCCCAGCGCCATCGCCGTGCCAAAGGCCGGCGCGCTTTCGGGCAAAAAGCACTTGGCCTTTCATTTCGCATGTGCGAAGCACGCTGTGCATATCTGGAAAAAAGACTGGAATTCCGGCATTTTTTGTGCTTGGCATCAGCCTTGCACGCGTTGTGGTTCGTCAGCAAAACGGGAAGAAGTCGGTTTTTGATGACAAAATTCAAGCCCTATTGGCTTGGCCTCATCGGCGCGTTCATGCTGTGCAGCTTCGGGCTGGTGAATGGCTATGCGGTCCTGTTCAGCGACAGCCGTTCCTATGTTCGCGGCGGCTCGATTGTCCTGCAGAAAGTCCTCGGGGTCGAGGAAGGTGTCGAACGCTGGCAACCGCGGCAAGCCAAGGCGCTGATCGCCGGCAAGGTCGTGGCGATGCCCACGGGCGACCGCAAGGACAAGGTCGTTGCCAACCCCGTGACCGGCAATCGCTCGATCTATTACGGGATATTGGCTGCGGTCGGCTATCTCTATTCGGATTTCTGGCTCGTCGTTGCGGTTCAGGCCTATGTGGTGGCCACCTTGATTGCCCTGGTATTCGTCCGCGGTGTGAACCAGGCCGGTGTCGCGCCCTATGTCATCGTCATGGCGCTGTTGTCCGCCTTCACCAGCGTCGGCCCGACAATCGCCTATATCATGCCCGACATCTTTGCACCGGTCATCATTCTGGTGACGGCGCTGGTGCTGGTTTACTGGAGAAAACTGCAGCCGGGAGACCGGCTTTTCCTGTTCGGCGCCTGTGTCTTTGCCGCCGCCGTCCATCCGAGCCACCTGCTGATCACCGGGATGGCGATCGGGCTGGGTGTCATCGCGCAGTTTTTCATGGCCAGGGCGCAGCGCAAGTGGCGCGAACTGGCGTTTCTCGTGGCGATCTTTGCCTCTGCGTCGGCACTGATGCTGGCCTTCAATCTTGCCACGACACGCCTCACGGGCGAAAAACCGATGATGCTCCCCCATATCACCGCGCATCTCGTGGAGATGGGGCCGGGTATGGACTATATCGACGCCTATTGTCCGCAAGCCGGCTTTGCCGTCTGCAAGTACAAGGCGCGGTTGCCGGTCGGCTGGGTGGATTTCATGTTCAGCGTCGATCCGGACAAGGGCATTTTCGAACTCGCCGATCGTGAAACCAGGCGGGCTCTTTCGGATGAACAGGTCGCTTTTGCGCTGGCCGTGTTCCGGCACGAGCCGTTGCAGGTCATCGGCGGTGCGGCGCGCGACGTGGTGCTGCAATTGCAGCGATTCTCTCTCGACAACATGAAGGTCACGCCAAAGGCCCGCGCCAATTTTTCTACCTCTTTCCCTCCCGACGTCTGGGCCGGGATCCGCGCGTCGCGGATCGCGCAGGGGGATGACTTTCTCGACCTGATGAGCCGGTTCAACCTGATCGCCGTGCTCGGCAGCCTGGCAGTGCTGGGCGCCGCGCTCGCCGGCGGCCGCCAGCGGTTGCAGGCCACCCCCGGGCTCACCTGGTTCTGCGTGTTGCTGTTCACCGGGGTCGTGGTGAACGCTGTCGTCTGCGGGGCGCTGGCATCGCCTGACCCGCGCTTCCAGGCGAGGGTGATATGGTTGATCCCGCTGGCAGCGCTTGTCCTTATCGCCGAGATCGTGCGGGGGCGGCGGCTTGCTGCAGGCGCTGCAACGGACCCTCGCCGCTGACCGCAATCCGGGCGTTGCAGCGCCATTCCCGGCTTGTGCTGCACCACAGCATGAGGTAAAAATTCTGGGTATCGGAGAAATCTGTCAACGTATTTCAATATATTACAGAATTCTGACGGTCAGTGGTTGGCGGCGTCCCGTGCCGGGTTGCCGCCAACTTTTTGTTCGCCTCTATCCGGGGGTGCTGGCGTTCGTAACGGGTTCGCGTATCTGCCGGTCATGTCGGAACTTGAACTTGCAGTTGAAGTTGAACTGCTTATGGGCTGTTTGAAGCACGGAGGATTTTATGTCTGGAACTGATGGCGTGAAGCTGGCGCCCGTCCGGTCGGCTGGCCTTGGCGACTATCTGACCATTGCCCGGTTCGACCATGCGACCAAACATGTCTTCATCGTGCCGGGCATGGTGCTGGCCTATATGTTGCGCGGCATCGCGGCCCCCAATCCGGTCCTGTCGATCATCCTGGGCCTGATCTGCGCCGTGGCGATTGCATCGGCAAACTATACGATCAACGAATTCCTCGATCGCGAATTCGACAAGTTTCACCCCACCAAGTCGGCGCGCACGGCGGTCCAGGTGACGCTGGATTCCCGGCTTGTCGGGCTCCAGTGGCTGGTCTTCGTGGTGATCGGCCTGGGCAGCGCCGCCATGGCGAACATGGCGATGTTCTGGGTCGCCGTGGTGTTTGCCGCCCAGGGCATTGTCTACAATGTCCGCCCGATGCGATCGAAGGAAGTGCCTTATTTCGATGTGGTCAGCGAGGCGATCAACAATCCGCTGCGCATGATGATCGGCTGGGCGATGATCGATCCGCACACGCTGCCGCCATCGTCGATCCTGCTGGCCTATTGGACCGGGGGTGGCTTCCTGATGACGGCCAAGCGCCTGTCGGAATATCGCGAGATCACCGCCAGCCATGGCCGCGAACTGCTCAGCCGCTATCGCGCCAGCTTTTCGGGTTATACTGAAACCAGCCTGACCGTCGCCTGCATGGTCTATGCAATGCTCAGCGCCTTTTTCCTCGCGGTATTTCTGATCAAGTATCGCATCGAATATATCCTGACCTTCCCGGCGTTCGCGGCGCTTTTCGCGCAGTACATGACGCTTTCGATGCAGGCTGGTTCGGTTGCCCAGAAGCCGGAAAAGATTTTCGCCGAAAAGCGGCTGATTGCCGTCAGCGCGCTGCTGGTGGCCTTGCTGGCGCTGTGCACCTTTGTCGACATGCCGTGGCTGGTGGCGCTGTCGGCGCAAAGCTTCATCTCGCTCGACCCGCGCTATGGCTTTTGATTGGCAGGGCGTCCGGCTGGTCGTTTTCGACGTCGACGGAACCCTGTATCGCCAGCGGGGGCTGCGGCTCGCCATGCTGCGCATGCTCGTCGCCGATGTTATCGGCACGCGGTCGTTGCAGACGTTCCGGATTCTCTCGCTCTACCGCAGCCACCGCGAAGTCCTTGCCGATGATCGGGTTCGGGATTTCGAAAGCAAGCTGATTGCCCATGTTGCCGAACAGACGCGAACATCGGCGGCAACGGTGGCGGCAACGGTCGCCGAATGGATCGAGACACGGCCGCTGCCACATCTGAAACCGCATGTCATCGCCGGCGCTGCCGGGCTGTTTGCCGGCATCCGTCGCAGTGGCCGGCAGGTGGCCGCCTTGTCGGACTATCCGGCGCAGGCCAAGCTCGATGCCATGGGCCTTGGCGCCGATTTCGTGGTGTCGGCGGCCGATGTCGGCATCATGAAGCCCGACCCGACCGGGCTTCTGGAGGTGATTGCTCGCGCCGGGGCGACGCCGGCGACCACGGTCATGATAGGTGATCGTGCCGAACGAGATGGCGAGGCGGCGCGCCAGGCGGGCGTCAGGGCGCTGATCCGGTCGTCCAGGCCCGTTGCGGGCTACCAGAGTTTTGCGGATTTCAACGATCCGTTATTCGCCCCCCTGCATACCGCATGACGAAATGGCGCGAAACGGCCGTCCAGGCCAGCCGCTATCTGGTGACCGGCGGCATTGCCGCGATTTTCGATATCGGCGGCTTTGCCCTGGGGTTGCGCGCCGGCTTGTCGGTCGTCATTGCCGCCATGATCAGTTTCCTTGTGGCAGCGCTGGTGAATTACCTGCTGTCATCGCGCTATGTCTTCAAGCAGGACCGGACGCGGCGGGGCTATCTGCTGTTCCTCGCTGCGGCCAGCCTGGGGTTTTTGCTCAACGTGTCCTTGACCGTTTTTTTCAGCAGCTACCTGCTCGGATCGCCGATCCTGGCCAAGACGGCGGCCATCGCCATTGCCTTTGTCTTCAACTTTACCTTGAACAAGACCATCGTTTTTCGTTGACGACCTTCAATAGTATTGCACGCACCCCGACAATCGGCGCTGCCCTTGGATTTGTCCCAGGTTAAATCTTTTGTTTGGTAATTTTGATTTGACGGGAATCGATTTCTTGTAGTTGTTGCAGGATTCTTTAAGACAATTTTCCGGGCGTGCCGCCATGCGCTGCCGTTACACGTCAGAGGTGACCGTGAGCTTGATCCAGCAAGTCGAACCTTATGTCAGGCAGACCGTCGAAATAGCGCTTTTCGCCATAATGTTGATCACCTGCGCGATCCGGCCGCAGGCGGCGAGCCGGTTTTTCGTCGGATGCGAACGCCGTCTGGCGCAGATCGCAAGCCATCCGGTCGGTGCGCCGCTGTTCGTGGCGACGACGGTGATCATCTGTCGTCTGTGCCTTTTGGCAGGGTTGCCCTGGCCGATCACGATCGGCCGTGATGAATCCAGCCTGCGATTGCAGGCCGAAACTTTCCTGCTCGGCCGGCTGGCCAATCCACCCCACCCTTTTGCCGCCTTTTTCGAAAGCGTCTATGTCCACCAGGCGCCCGCCTATGGCAGCATGTACTTTCCGGGTCGCGGCCTCGAACTCGCCCTTGGTCTCGGCCTCGCCGGCGAACCGGGTGTCGGCGTCATGTTGGTGGTGGCAGCGGCGGGGGCCGCCATCGTCTGGATGTTGCGCGGCTGGCTCGGCGCCAATATCGCCTTTGTCGGCGGGCTGCTTTTCGTGGTCCGGTTCGGTCTGTTTTCACCCTTCATGAACATGCCATATGGGCTGGCATCCACGGTTCTGGGGGGCATATTGGTTATCGGCGCGTTGCCGCGGCTGCTCGTGCGGATAGATACGGGCGCAGCGCTGGCGCTGGCGCTGGGCGTCGCGCTGCTCATGCTGACACGGCCGTATGAAGGCCTGCTGCTGTGTCTGCCACTGGTGCCGGTGCTGCTGTATCGCCTAGTTCGACTGCTCGCCGACAGGCAATGGCCCTCGGCGCTCCGGCTCATGGTGCCGATGATTGCTGCGGTTGGTGCTTCGGGGGCGCTGTTGCTGGCGTATAACCAGGCGAATACCGGTTCGGCCTATGAAACACCGTACGAGCTCAATCGTACCGACTATGCAAGGATGCCCGCTTTCGTCACGCAAACAGCAAGCGTGCCGAAGCGTGCGGTGCCGCCGGGTCTTGACGCCTTTTACCAGGCAGAGAGCCGTCCCGCCGGCGATTATTCGACACCCGTGCATGCCCTGAGGGCGACAGCGGGCAAATTGCGCAATATCTGGTCGTTCTATTTCGGCCCGCTGCTGACGATTCCGATGATTTTCGGCCTGTTCTGGCTGCGATCCCGTCCTGTCCTGGCGGCTTCCTTCGCGGTCACCGTCGTCGGTTTCTGTTTCATCACCTTCAGTTGGCCGCATTATCTCACGCCGGCGGTCGGCCTGCTGGTGCTGATAAGCGTCGCCGGGCTGGGCGCCCTGCGCCATGCGCGCTGGGGGCCGTGGGGCCTGTTCCTGTCGCGTGCGCTACCCCTGGCGATTGTCGCGACCTGCATCGTGCCGCTGGCAAGCCTCGTCACCGGCTGGCCGCGGCTGGCGCCGACCTTCATGACTCCGTGCTGCTATCTCGCGGTCCCCTATGGACGATTGCCGGTCGAACGGGCGCTTGCGGCAGCAAGCGGCGATGATCTTGTTTTCGTTCGGCCCGTCAGTGGCGCCAAGGGGGGTGTCCAATGGGTTTTCAACGGCGCCGATATCGACCATCAGCCGATCATCTGGGCGCATGATCTCGGCGATGATAAAAACGCTGCCCTGATCCGCTACTATGCGGGGCGCCGCGTCTGGCGCGTCGAGCCTGTCGCAAACCCTGAAGGTTCAGTGGCACAGGAACTGCAACGCCCCTGACCGCCGGCATTCCCGCGGCGCTTTGTCCAAAGCACTTGATACGCCGTCCGGGCCAGCGCACCCACCTGCGTTGTCGCGATCAGCCTTTGCGACGCGACGGCCCGGCTACAGACCGTCCCCAACCAGACCGCCGTGCCGTACCGGCGCGCGCGGCCTTTTATTCGTAGTCGGGCCCGAGGTTCTGGTTGCGCGGCGGTTGCGCCGCCGTGATCCGCAAGGCTTCGGCAGATGCCGACAACGACCCGATCGCATCGGGGGTATCGTCTTCGCTTTCGACGACGCGGCGCATCGAGGCGATCAGCGCTTCCTGCAGATCGACCGGCTTGATATTCTCGTCGGCGATCTCGCGCAGCGCCACGACCGGGTTTTTGTCGCGATCGCGATCAACGGTGATTTCGGCACCCGATGAAATGGCGCGCGCGCGGGTCGCCGCGAACAGCACCAGGTCGAAACGGTTGGGGATCTTGTCGACGCAATCTTCAACGGTAACGCGTGCCATGGGGGCGTACTTTCCGATTTTCTGGAAGCGCGGCGTGTGGCGGGAACGTGCCGGAAAGTCAAGCTGCACTTGACCGTGGTGCCGGCTTCGTCTAACCGCCGCCGCTTCGCAACTGGCCCTGCACCCCCGGTGAAGCAGTGGCCGCGCCCGGCATGCCGCAAGGTTCTGGCCGGTCGGTGCGAGGCCGGGGTTTCAAGGGCAGGTGTGCCGGCAAGGCGCGCCAGCTTCAGCAATCACGAAAGCGAATCATATGTCGAAGCGTCATAACAGCAAGTACAAGCTCGATCGCCGCATGGGCGAAAACATCTGGGGCCGCCCCAAGTCGCCGGTCAACAAGCGCGAATATGGCCCGGGCCAGCACGGCCAGCGCCGCAAGAGCAAGGTGTCGGATTTCGGCATCCAGCTGAAGGCCAAGCAGAAGCTCAAGGGCTATTACGGCGATGTCACCGAAAAGCAGTTCCGCGCCACCTATCAGGCCGCCGTGCAGATGAAGGGCGATACCTCGCAGAACCTCATCGGCCTGCTCGAACAGCGCCTCGACATGGTCGTCTATCGCGCCAAGTTCGCGCCGACGATCTTTGCCGCCCGCCAGATCGTCAATCATGGCCACATCATCGTCAACGGCCGCCGCTGCAACATTGCCTCGGCCAAGGTAAAGCCGGGCGATGTCGTCGAACTCGGCAGCAAGGCGAAGGAAATGGCGCTGGTCATGGAAGCGCAGGGCCTGACCGAGCGTGAAGTGCCGGAATATGTCGCGGTCGAAGGGCCCAAGGCGACCTATGTCCGCGTCCCGACCCTTGATGAAGTGCCCTATCCGGTGAAGATGGAGCCGAACCTGGTGGTCGAATTCTATTCGCGCTGAGTCTCGGCGATCGGTGTGGCGTCGGGGGTGTTCCCCGGCGGTACCGGTTCTGGAAAAGCCCGGGTTTTGCCCGGGCTTTTTCATGCGTGTCCGGCAGCGCACGCTCCCCATCGGATACCTGCCCTTGCCGCCCCCCGCATCCACGTGCTACGACTATGCTGAACAGTGGCTTGGCCGCTGTTGTTTCCGGCAGTTTCGTCCTGTCGCCCGCAAGGGTGGCGTTCGCCGAAGCTCGCCGCGAGGCACGCAACCCGGCCGGGGTCGAGGCCGGGCGTATTTTAGGGGTCGGATGATCGTTTCGCCATTTCGTTCAAGCGCGGCCGCCCTTCGGGCCGGCAAGCCATGGGCGGCGACTGCGGATCATTCGGGCCTGACCGCACATATCCCGCAACATATTGTCAGCGTGGCCGCACAGCGCCGCGCCGACGCCAGAAATATGCGCCGCCGGTGCCCCGCAAGGGGCGGCCGCGGCGCCATGGAGCCCCATAATGTCACTTCGCATGCTGATCGACGCCCGCCACCCGGAAGAAACCCGGGTTGCCGTGGTCAATGGACAACGAATTGAGGAATTCGACTTTGAAGCTGCCGACAGGAAGCAGCTCAAGGGTAATATCTATCTCGCCAAGGTAACAAGGGTCGAACCGTCGCTGCAGGCGGCGTTCGTCGAATATGGCGGCAACCGTCACGGCTTCCTCGCCTTTAGCGAAATCCATCCCGATTATTACCAGATCCCGCGCGAGGACCGCGAAGCGCTGCTCCGCGAAGAAGCCGAATATGCCGCCGAGCACGACGATCATCACGACGAAGATCTCGATGAAAACGGCGATCCGGTCGGCGAAGTTGCCGAAACCGGTGGCCAGCATGACGAGCCGACCGACGCGCTGCGCCGCAAGCGCCAGTCGCTGCGCCGCCGCTACAAGATTCAGGAAGTCATCCGTCGCCGCCAGGTGCTGCTGATCCAGGTCGTCAAGGAAGAACGCGGCTCCAAGGGCGCAGCGCTGACCACCTATCTGTCGCTCGCCGGCCGCTATTGCGTGCTCATGCCCAATACCGCGCATGGCGGTGGCATCAGCCGCAAGATCTCCAACATCGCCGATCGCAAGCGGTTGAAGGCGATCATGTCGGATCTCAAGCTGCCGCAGGGCATGGGCGCCATCGTGCGCACCGCCGGGCTGAAGCGTTCGTCCGAAGATATTCGCCGCGATTTCGATTATCTGACCCGGCTGTGGGATGAAATCCGCGAGCGCACCCTCACCTCATCGGCGCCGGCGCTGATCCACCAGGATTCGGACCTGATCAAGCGCGCCATCCGCGACATCTATCACCGCGATATCGAACAGGTCATCGTCGAAGGCGCCGAAGGTTTTGCCGATGCCTCGCGCTTCATGTCGATGCTGATGCCCGGCCACACCCCCAAGGTCGTCGAATATTCCGACAATGTGCCGTTGTTCCAGCGTTTTGGCGTCGAACAACAGCTTGAAGGCATGTATCAGCCGGTCGTCCAGCTCAAATCCGGCGGCTATATCGTCATCAACCCGACCGAGGCGCTGGTGTCGATCGACATCAACTCCGGCCGTTCGACGCGCGAATATGGCATCGAGGAAACCGCCACCAAGACCAACCTTGAAGCCGCCGATGAAATCGGCCGCCAGTTGCGCCTGCGCGACATGGCCGGGCTGGTCGTCATCGATTTCATCGACATGGAAGTTTCCGCCAACAACCGCCGCGTCGAAAAGGCGATGAAGGACGCGCTGCGCAACGACCGCGCCCGCATCCAGATCGGCCGCATTTCGGCCTTCGGCCTGATGGAAATGAGCCGCCAGCGTCTGCGCACCGGCATCCTGGAAGCCTCCACCCACATCTGCCCGATGTGCGAAGGCACCGGCATGGTCCGCTCGGTCTCGTCCGCCGCTCTGGCGGCCCTGCGCGCGCTCGAAGCCGAAGCGCTGCGTGGCCGCGCGTCGGAATTCACCCTGCGCGCCGGCGACGAGGTCGCGGTCTATATCCTCAACCGCAAGCGTATCGAGCTTGCCGAGCTGGAAGAACTCTACGGTGTCACCATCGTCACCGTGCCCGATGAAGCCCTGATCGGCCCGAATTTCGCCATCGATGCCGGCGGCCCGCCGCCGACGAAGAAGGTCGAAATGCAGGCGCTGCCGGCGCTGGTCCGCATCGAGGATGACCCCGACGACGTGATCGACGACGGCGATGACGAGGATGGCGACGAGCGCCCGCAGGGTGAGCGCGGCGACCGCAACGAACGTGGCGGCCGCAACAAGCGCCGTCGCCGCCGCGGCGGCCGCAACGGCGATGACGCTGCACCGGAAACCGCAGTCGAAAGCGCCGAAGACACCGCCGTCGATGGCGATGATGCTGCCGATGCCGATGAAGCCGAAACCACGGCCCAGCCGGGCGAGACGTCGGCCGAAACCGAAGCTCGCGGTGATCGTGAACGCAAGCGCCGCCGGCGCGGCCGTCGCGGCAAGCGTAGTGGCGACAAGGCCGAAACCGCCGTTGCGTCGGAAGCCGAAGCCGCTGCCGAAGCACCCCCGGCGGTCGAAGCCGTCGCCGAAGCCCCGGCCAAGCGCAGCCGCCGCCGCAAGGCCGATGTCGAAGCCGTGCCCGATGTCGCACCGGTTGCTGTCGCTGTGCCCGAACCTGCCGCCGAGCCCGAAGCCAAGCCGGCACGGACCACCCGCAAGCGCCCGTCAAAGGCGGCGCCCAAGGTGGTAGCGGTAGCGGTCGAGCCCGTCGCCGAAGCGCCTGTCGCCAAGCCTGCAGCGCCAAAGGCCGCCAAGCCCGCCGCGGCCAAGCCCGCCAAGGCCGCCGAACCCGTGGCGGCCGTGGTTGAAGAACCCGCAGCCGAGGTCAAGCCCAAGCGTGCGCGCAAGCCCAAGGCCGCCGAAACCGCAGCACCGGTCACGGAAGCCGCCGCCGAACCCGCCGCCGAACCGACGCCGGCGGCCGCCACCGATGCCGACACCGCGGCCGCATCACCGCGCAAGGGCTGGTGGCAGCGTACTTTCGGCTGATCCTGAGCGCTTACGCCGGAGGTTCCAAAAGAGCCTCCGGCGGCTGGGGCCTAAGGCCCCAGACCCCGTTTCAACATCGATTACGTCGTCGGCGCCTTTGGTCGAATGTCGGCTGTTGATGGTGATGCGGCTATCTGCTTTGGGGTCCTGACCCAAGAAAGCGGTCATGGGCGGCAGCGCATGATAACTGCCGGCTATGCCGGATTTGCGAGGTCCATCCTTACCTTTGTGAGGATCAACCCCAGCAGGTTCTGTCCAAGCCAGTTCGCTGGTGCATGCCCGCTTGCATAATCGATGGCGCAACCGCTTCCCCATATCCAGTCGCGAGGATTGGCTTCGACCAGCAGAGCGTTAGCAGTGTTGCTAAGTTGCCGAAGCGCTCCCTCATTTCGGCTGAACTTGGCGATGTTGCCGCGGTAGACGATGTCGATTTTCCAGCGATCCCATGTAGCTTGGTCAAATCCTTGAACCGCTTGCCCCAGTCGCTTCTGGATTGCCGGATCGCTGTTGCCGGCAATCTGGGCAGCAGCATTGGCGTCGCCAAAAAGTGTCGCGTTGCTATACATCATCCATTGTTCGGCTGTTACAAAGTCCCTGTTTTCGAGTCTGAATGGCGTATGGTGCCACTGGCTGAAAACACCTTTGATGAACGGAGAAAATTCAGTGAAATTGGCAGGATCGGGCAGATCTGAGATGCCAAGCGGCGATTTATGTGAGGGGAATTGTGTCACACCCAATCACATAACTGACACCACGGTAGATGTCTGCCTTTAGTCCATGCTTGGCACCCGAGTAACGACTAAGATTGGGCGGGAGCGGACGTGCCCGACGCTATGGTTCAAGAGCGCCACGCGCGGTATTCCAATAGGGCTTTTTAAAACGGGGTCTGGGGCCAAGGCCCCAGCCGCCGGCGGCGCTTACCCCAAACCTCGCTTCGCCATGGCCAAGAAAGCCTTGCCCGCCGGCCACTGGCGCTGAACGGGGGCAGGGGCCTATGTGCAGCGCATGGAAAAAACCGCACTTTCCGGGCGAGTCATCCTTGTCGGCGCTGGCCCTGGCGCTGCCGATCTGCTGACCGTTCGCGCTGTTCGCGCCATCGCGGCGGCGGATGTCATCGTCCATGATGGGCTGGTTGGCGAGGATGTCATGGCGCTGGTTCCTGCCACCGCCCGGCTGATTTCGGTCGCCAAGCGCCGGGATCGTCATACGATGCAGCAGGACGCCATTGGCGATCTGCTCGTTGCCGAGGCGCGCGCTGGGCACACTGTCATCCGGCTGAAGGGCGGCGACCCGTTCATCTTCGGCCGCGGCGGTGAGGAAGTCAGCGCCTGTGTTGCCGGCGGCGTTCCGGTGGAGGTCATCCCCGGCATCAGTGCCGCGATGGGCGGTGCCGCCGCTGCCTTCATGCCGCTCACCCATCGCGACCATGCCTCGATCGTCAGCTTTGTTGCCGGCGAATGCCGTGGCCTGGCCGAACAGAATTGGGTCGGGCTGGCGGGCAAGGGGCGGACGCTGGTCATCTACATGGGTGTCACGGGTGCCGACCGCATTGCCGAAAAACTGATCGCCGAGGGGCTGTCGCCCGACACGCCGATCGCCATCCTCGAACGCGCCACCCACCCTGACATGCGAGTCATCCGCTCGCTGCTCGCCGATCTTGGCGGCACGGTGGCGCGCGAAGCGGTCAAATCCCCCGCCCTCATCATCGTCGGCGATGTCGCCACCCTTGGCGCCGACGTCCTCACCAGCATCACAAAGGCCGCCCCATGCCCCGTATCCTGACTGGCAACCGCCTCCAAACCGGCGATGTCCTCTGGTGGAACGGCAGCGACTGGAGCACCCGCATCGCCGATGCCGTGCCCATCGGCGATGAAGGCGCGGCGTTGGTTGCCGGCCTGATCGCCGCCGAGCGCATCAACGATCCGGTGCTGATCGATGTCACCGGCGAGCCAGGCAGTTTCGTCCCCACCACCACCCGCGAGCGCGTGCGCGCTTCGGGCCCCAGCGTTCGTGCCGACCTCGCGCGCGGCAGCCTTTCTGTGGAAGCCATCTGATGTATCGCTACGACCAATATGACCAGGCCATCGTCGATGCCCGCGTCGCCGAATTCAAGGACCAGGTCGGCCGCCGCCTGCGCAATGAAATCACCGAGGACCAGTTCAAGCCACTGCGGCTGATGAACGGGCTGTATCTGCAACTCCACGCCTATATGCTGCGCGTCGCCATCCCCTATGGCACGCTGTCGGGCACCCAGATGCGGATGCTGGCGCATATCGCCCGCAAGTACGACCGCGATTACGGCCATTTCACCACCCGCCAGAACATCCAGTACAACTGGATCAAGCTGGAACAGTTTTCAGACCTGCTCGACGATCTGTCGAAGGTCGAGATGCACGCCTTCCAGACCAGCGGCAATTGCATCCGCAACATCAGTTCGGACCAGTTCGCCGGCGCCGCCGCCGATGAAGTCGCCGATCCGCGGCCCTATGCGGAATTGCTCCGCCAATGGTCGACGCTGCACCCGGAATTTTCATTCCTGCCGCGCAAGTTCAAGATCGCGGTGATCGCGTCGGATACCGATCGCGCGGCGATCCAGCTCCACGATATCGGCCTGCAACTTTATCGCAACGACGCCGGTGCCCTGGGTTTCCGCGTCTTTGTCGGCGGCGGCATGGGCCGTACCCCGATCATCGGCAAGGTGGTGCGCGAATGGATTCCGGTGTCGCAGTTCCTCAGCTATTCCGAAGCCATTTTGCGCGTCTACAATCGCTACGGCCGGCGTGACAACATCTACAAGGCGCGCATCAAGATACTCGTCACCGAGCTCGGCATCGAGGAGTTCACGCGCCAGGTGGAGGCCGAATGGGCGACGCTCGAACCACTCGGGCTCGATGCGCCACAGGCCGAATATGACCGGATCATCGCGCAATTCGCCGATCCGGACTATGACCGCGATGCCCCCGACACGCTCGATCTGTCGGACCCCGATTTCAAGCTGTGGGTCGACCAGAATGTCCATGGCCATAAACAGCCCGGTTACGCCATCGCGACGATCAGCCTGAAGCCCAAGTCGGGCATTCCGGGCGATGCATCTTCGGCGCAGATGGACGTGATTGCCGACCTTGCCGAACGCTATGCGCATGACGAAATCCGCGTGACGCACAGCCAGAATCTCGTGCTGGCGCATGTGCGCAAGGCCGATCTCTACGCCGTCTGGCAGGCGCTCGATGCCGCCGAACTCGCCACGCCGAATCTCGATCTGGTCACCGACATCATCGTCTGCCCCGGCATGGATTATTGCACGCTCGCCAACGCGCGCTCGATCCCGATCGCGCAGAAAATCGCTGCAAAGTTCGAAAACGACACGGCCGAACAGCGCGATATCGGTGAGCTGAAGGTCAAGATCAGCGGCTGCATCAACGGCTGCGGCCACCACCACGCCGGCCATATCGGCATTCTGGGCGTCGATAAGAAGGGCGAGGAAGCCTATCAGCTGCTGCTTGGCGGCTCGGGCGCCGAAGACGCCAGCCTCGCCAAGATTCTCGGCCCCGGCTTTGACGAAAACGGGATCATAGATGCGGTCGACAAAGTGATCGCCTTCTACAAGACCGCCCGCACCGCACCGGACGAACGCTTCCTCGACACCTATCGCCGCCTCGGCCCGGCCCCTTTCAAGGAAGCAGTTTATGGATAATCGTATGAATGTCGCTGACCGCGACGGGCAGGATCAGGTCGCGGTCGCCGGTGCTGCCTCGCCGGCGCTCGATGACGCACCGGCCAAGCTGCGTTTCCGCGATGATGCGCCGTTCGAATCGCCGATCGCACCGCTCGCCGATTTCCTCGCGGGCGGCAATTTTGCCGCGGTCCGCATCGAGCCCGGCGAGGATGCGCGCGATCTCGTGCCACATCTCGGCCGGCTCAAACTCGTGGAGATCGCCTTTCCCAAATTCCGTGATGGCCGCGGTTATTCCTCGGCGGCGGTGCTGCGCCAGGCGGGCTTCACCGGCGAAATCCGCGCGGCGGGCGATGTGCTCGTCGATCAGATCGGCTTCATGCGCCGCGTCGGCTTCGACAGTTTTGCCCCGGCCAAGGCGCTCGACCTCCGGGTCGTCCAGGCAACGCTCGATCGCTACCCTTATGTCTATATGAAGGCGGCGGACGGCAAGACGCCGGTCTGGGCGCTGCGACATGGCTAGCGAGCCGGCGCGGACCATCGACAGCATTGTGACGGCGCCGCCGTTCATGGCTGCCGATGTCGCGCGGCTGACGGCGCGCTATGCCGGTGTCGACACGGCGGCGATGCTCGCCGATCTGTTGGCCGGCGAACTGAAGGGCCGGGTTGCTGCCGTTTCCTCCTTCGGCAGCGAATCGGCGGTGCTGCTCGATCTGGTGGCTACGGTCGACCGGGACGTGCCGGTCATCTTCATCAATACGCAGAAGATTTTCGGCGAAACGCTCGCTTACCGCGACGCGCTCGCCGAACGATTGGGCCTTACCGACCTGCGCGTCTATCGCCCCGATCCGCGGCTGCTGGCCGCAAAGGACGCGACCAGCCTGCGCTGGAGCTATGACCCCGATGGCTGCTGCGACCTGCGCAAGGTCGAGCCGCTGCGCCGCGCCTTGGCGCCGTTCGATGCCTGGATTTCGGGCCGCAAGGGTTTCCAGGGCAAGACTCGCGCCGCGCTGCCGCGCTTCGAAATCGATGAAGGCCGGCTGAAGATCAACCCGCTCGCCGATTGGGACAAGCCGGCGCTCGATGCGGCGTTCGAGGCGAGGGAGTTGCCGCGTCACCCCCTCGAAGCGCAAGGTTACCCATCGGTCGGCTGCGTGCCGTGCACCAGCCAGGTGCAACCCGGAGAAGACCCGCGCGCCGGGCGCTGGCGCGGGTGGGACAAGACCGAATGCGGGATGCACGATCCGGTGTTCTAGCGCCGCGCCGCGAGCGCGCAGCGCAGCAGCGCGCCGACAGGCGCAAGCTCGGCCAGCGGGGCGGAGCGCCTCAGCGCGACGAACCCGTCTGGCGTGAGGACGCGGCTTTGCCGCGGCCAAGCCAAAGCAAAGCCTCCGGCGGGCAGGGGTTGAACCCCTGCACCCCATTCATGCCAGTTCCGCTACCCCACATTCCGCCAACCAATCATCGATCGCGTCATATTCCGCCGGCGGCCGCGTTGCGTCTCCCGCATCGCCCTGCGGCACGAAAATCACCATCCCCTGCCGGGCGCGGGTGAGCAGCACGCGATAGGCGTTGCGAACATAATCGGCCCGACCAAGGCCATCGCCGGTCGCATGGATCGCTTGCCAGCGCGTGCCGCGAAACTCGCGCGCCTCCCAGCCGGGATTGCGGCGCAGATTGAGATCCCAGGCGACACAGGTCCAATCGAGTTCGAGACCCTGCACATCGAACTCGGTCGCTGCATCCTCGAGTGCATTCGACGACCGCACGTCCTCGGTCGCATTGAGGAACCAGTTGCAGACATCGACCTGCGCCTTGACGTAAATCCCTTCGGGCTTCAGCCGTAGCGCATTGGACGAGGCCAGCATGCCGGCCCGTTCGCCGGCGCGCCGCTGTTGTCGCAGCCAACCACGCGCCGCCGCGAGATCGCGCGTGCGCAATAGCGGGAAATCCAGCGTTGGCCGAGTCGCCCGCGCCAGCGCCGCGTCATTGCCCAGCAACGCTGCGACATGCGCCGACACGGTTTCAGCGCGGAACGACCGCACGGACACGGCAAGATGCAGCGCCAGGTCGGGCGCCGCCATGCGTTGCACCAGATGCCAGCGCAAGCCCGCGTCGAGTCCGCCTTCATCGAGCAGATGCGGCGGCAGATGTACCTGCCAGTGGCGCAGATTGCCTTGCAGCGCGCGCATCCATTCGGCGACTCCGGCTTCGCCGCGGTTGATTTCCTGGCCTTCGCCGATCAGGCAGACGACGACACACCAATCGCGATGCCGATCCATGACGGAGAGCAGGAACGCCGGTTCCGACATGTCGAAGCCGGCCTGGCCGCGTTTCTTGCGCATGAAATCGGCGGTCATTGCCGTGTTCCATGCACGCTGTGCTTCGTCGAAAACGACAACATTTTCCGGCGGTATGCGATCCGGGGCGAGATACTCATCACGAAATTTATGAATGTTCTGAATGAACGCATCCGGTTCACGATTTGCCAGATGCCGAGATTCCGCCGTTGTCGGAGCCTTCTTCCGATCGCGAGCATCCCGGCGTAGCGCCTCCTGCAATACGGCAACGAGCGGGCCGTTCCCCGAAAGAAATACAGCATTTTCGCCAACGTCTGTGGCCAGGCGGCCACAGGCGATATTGAGCCCTGCCAGTGTCTTGCCGGCGCCGGGCACGCCGGTGACGAAGCAGATTGCCTTGCCGCCTTGCGACTTCATGCGTTCGACAACGGCTTCGATGGCGGCGGCGGTGCGCGTCAGATTTTCGGCGCCGGCTTCGGAGCGCGAGATTTCGGCGACGTCATGGCCGCGATAAAGCGCTTCGGCGGCCTCGATGATGCTCGGCGTCGGGCGATAGGCGCCGGCGGCCCAGGCGGCGGCATCGAACGCTGTCGCATCGCCGGTAGCCAGCATCTGGCGGATGGTCGGCAGCACATCGTCGGGGTTCACGCGGATCGGTTCGTGCACCCGGTCGGGCGCCCAGAAACCCAGGCCAAGTTGCTGCGGCGGCGCCTCGGTGGCGATCAGCAGCGGGACGATGGCCTTGTCATGGCTGGTGACGTGAAAGTTCTTCAGATCGAGCGCATAGCCATGCGCCTGTTCGATGGCGTGGCGCGGGAAATCACGCTCCCCGACCTTGTATTCGAGGACGAAGATCAAGCCGCCGACGGTGATGATGGCATCGGCGCGGCGGCCCATGCGCGGGATACTGAATTCGAGGAAGAAATGCGCGTCGGGCAGGGCGGCTGCGAGCGGCTGCAACTGCGCGACTTCGACCTGCCAGGCAGCTTTCTGCGTGGGTTCGTCGGGAAAAGGCGAAGCACGCATGAGCGCGCCGAGAATCGCCAGCGGGTCAGCGGCGGCGAAGGTCTTGGCGTCGGTGGCGTACCAGGCGCGTTGCATGATGCCTGGGTGCCAGGTGAAGGGCTGGCGCGCAAGCGGTCGCCGCCGCCGTTTCAACCGAAATGGTGGATATCAATAATGCGACCCGCACTATGCGATTTCGAGCGCCTGTGCTTCGTCTGATCCGGTCACACGATAAACCAGCCGGTGCTCGATGGTGATGCGGCGCGACCACCAGCCTTTCAGATTGCCGCGTAGCGGTTCGGGTTTGCCGGTGCCGGTGAAGGGGGTGCGGGTGCATTCGCGGATCAGGCTGTTGAGGCGGGCGAGGGTGGCCGGCTGGGATTGCCAGTGGAGATACTCGTCCCAGCCTGACGATGAAAAGATCAGCCTCACGGATCGATCAGGTCGCGGGCCTCGCCGTGGCCGGCGTCAAGCTCGGCGATGGCGGCGGCCAGCCGGGCTGCGTTGCCGGGGGTGCTGAGGAGATAGGTGGTTTCTTCCATCGCCTGCCAATCGGCCAGCGAGACCATCACCACGGCTTCGGCCTTTTGACGCGCGATGACCACGGGGGTGTGGTCGGCGACGACGCGGTCCATCACCGATTTGAGGTTGGCACGGGATTCGGAAAAGCTGATGACGTCCATGGGCAGTTTGTACCGAAATTTGTACAAAATGCCAAGCAGCAACCTTTGGCGCCGATAATGGTGCAGAACGAAATGCCCTGCCGGCTGCCGGCTGGCGGCCGGAGGCTGGATATTTCCAGGCCGGCTCCCCCTCACCCCGCCGCGCTAGCGCGCGAGTCGCCCTCTCCCGCGAGGGGAGAGGGGGGTTATGCTGCCTTGGGTGCGCTTTCCATTACGCCGGCGTCCACATGGTCGGCAAATTGCGCGAAGTTGGCGATGAACATGCCGACAAGGGCCTTGGCCTTGGCGTCATAGGCGGCGCCATCGGTCCAGGTGTCGCGCGGGTTGAGGATCTTGCTGTCGACGCCGGGGACCGACACCGGCACCTGGAAACCGAAGTTTTCATCGGTGCGGAACTGGCCGGTCTTGAGCGTGCCATCGAGCGCGGCGTTGAGCAGGGCGCGGGTCGCCTTGATCGGCATGCGGGTGCCGGTGCCGCCGGTGCCGGCGCCGCCGCCGGTCCAGCCGGTGTTGACCAGCCAGACATCGACGCCGCCCTTGGCGATGCGGTCCTTGAGCAAATTGCCATAGACCGACGGGTGGCGCGGCATGAAGGGCGCGCCGAAACAGGTGCTGAAGGTTGCATCGGGCTCGGTCACGCCGATTTCGGTGCCGGCTACGCGCGCGGTATAGCCCGACAGGAAATGGTACATCGCCTGGTCGGGGGTCAGCTTGCTGATCGGCGGCAGAATCCCGAACGCATCGGCGGTCAGCATGATGATGTTCTGCGGCACCGGCCCGAGGTTGTCGGCGCTGGCGTTGGGGATGAAGTCGATCGGATAGCT